>NZ_JBFULI010000084.1:0-15685 GCF_056400405.1 Pseudomonas sp. P5_B3
AGTACGAGAGGACCGGAGTGGACGAACCTCTGGTGTTCCGGTTGTCACGCCAGTGGCATTGCCGGGTAGCTATGTTCGGAAAAGATAACCGCTGAAAGCATCTAAGCGGGAAACTTGCCTCAAGATGAGATCTCACTGGGACCTTGAGTCCCCTGAAGGGCCGTCGAAGACTACGACGTTGATAGGTTGGGTGTGTAAGCGCTGTGAGGCGTTGAGCTAACCAATACTAATTGCCCGTGAGGCTTGACCATATAACACCCAAGCAATTTGACTACTCGAAAGAGCATCAGATTGCGGTGTGTGAAGACGCAATGAACCGAAAGTTCGACGCTCACAAAACACCGAAAGCTGTCACATACCCAATTTGCTGAAGCGCGGCCAGCCGGCCACGACTCGGTACCCGAATTTCTTGACGACCATAGAGCATTGGAACCACCTGATCCCATCCCGAACTCAGCAGTGAAACGATGCATCGCCGATGGTAGTGTGGGGTTTCCCCATGTGAGAGTAGGTCATCGTCAAGATTGAATTCCGAAACCCCTGTCTGCTAACGCAGACAGGGGTTTTGTCGTTTCAGGTGTACTGAAAAGCCCATTGCGGAGCCTCTCCACAACGTGTTTTTCCACATTTTAGGCAAACAGTTTCAGCACATTGTTCATTGCATCATCGGCAAAGCCCTGCACGAAATCCTTGAAGCCCGGCAGCGCTTCGGTGCCTCCATGCGCCGGTTCGGCGATGATGGTCCAGGTGGCTCGGGACTTGCCCGCACCCAGTGGTTCAACGCTCATCGCTGCCCACAGATTGGCCACACCCAGGGTGTTGTAAATGGTGGTCCAGGTCATGTGCCTTGCCTGGTCGTCCCGGGAGTTGAGTTGCTCGACCACCAGATTGCCGTCCCTGAAAAACTTTTTACGTAGCGATGACACCCCATCACCGGTCATCTCGATGTGCGACAGCGCCGGAATGAAACGATCGAAGCCGGCAAAGTTACCGACTACGGCCCATACCTGCGCAGCGTCGGCGGGAACGTCCACCGAGGACGCCACGTGGCAGCCTTGAGGGTTTTTGATCAGGGTATCGGGTTGCAGAGTACTCATGGTTTTGCTCCGTTGGGGTTGAGTCAGATGAAGTTGATTTCTTTGAGGTAGTCGCAGCCGCGACGCAGCAGCGCCGGGGACTTTTTCGGGTAGTGCGCGCCCATTAGCCGAACACCGGCCTGGGCGTTGTCGTGACCGATCATCGAGATATCGCCGATGTCCTCCTCGAAGCCGTTGAGGTAGAACCCCAGTACGCCGAACAACGCGTTGTCGCTGTCGACCCGACCCAGTTGCTGCTGCCAGTCGGCGACGCTGACCATCGCGAAATCGCGCCCCGCCTCGCGGAAGGACGCCACGTAGTTGTCCCAGCTCAAGGGCTCGGGGTTGTGCAGGTTGAACACCGCTTGTTCCGGTTGATAACGACTGGCGTGGAAGGCGATGAATCGGGCGAGAAAGTCCACCGGCATCAGGTCGAAGTTCAAGGCAAATTCCGGCACCTGGCCAAGCTGGATCGAGCCCTTGAGCATTAGCATCAGGCGATTCTTGTGCGGCTGGCATACGCCTGTGAGGCTGTTGAAGCTGATGTTGCCGGGGCGGTAGAGATTGACCCGCACCCCAAGCTCCCGCGCCCGTTCGAGGATGCGCTCGCCGACCCATTTGGACAGGTTGTAGCCGTTCTTGATGTAGATCGGTGGCGTCGCTGCGGCCGGCAACTCGAGCACTCGGCCGTCGGCGGACATCGTGCTGGAGGCCGAGAGCGTCGAGACGAAGTTGAAGATTTTTTTGCTGCGCCCTTCGCACAGGCGCAAACATTCGAAAATCGGCTCGACGTTGTCCCGCGCCAGCGACTCGTAATCGAGGACGTGATTGACGTTGGCCGCGTTGTGCACCAGTGCGCCAAACTCTCGATCCAGTCGCTGGTATGCCTCGGGCGCCAAACCGAGTTGCGGTCGCGTGATGTCCGCCGCGTAAACCCTCACCCGGCTCATATCCAGATGCTCCAGACGGTTCTCCCGCAGCGCCTGGGCAAAGCGTTCATCCGCCGATTGCCCATTGCCGTCGCGAACCAGGCAGGCGACTTCGCTGGCCCCCCAGGCCAGCAACGCCTCGACGAGATGTACACCGACAAAACTGTTGGCGCCGGTGATGATCACCTTGTGCACATCGCCCATGCGGCTGATGGGCAACGGCTGAATATCCAGTTCACGGAAGGCATCGCGCAGGGCCTGTTCGCTCAGTACCTCTTCACTGCCGGAGCCGCGCACCAGCGTCGCCAGTTTGGTGATGGTGGGCAGTTCGATAAAGCGGTTGATCGAGATGCTGCGCCCGAATTCCTCGCGCAGTCGCAGGAGCATGCGCGATAGCAGGATCGAGTGCCCGCCCAGATTGAAGAAGCTTTCGTCGGTGGAAATGTCGCTCGCCGGCAGCTCCAGCAACTCGGCCCAGATTTCCAGCAGCAGGGCTTCATCGGCGTTGACGGGCAGGCGCCGTGAAGGGTTATCGGTGACGCTCACGGGCAGATCCAGCAACGCCTTGCGGTCGACCTTGCCATTGCTGGCGTACGGCATGCTTGTCAGCTCGGTCCATGCAACGGGGTTCATGTAGTCCGGCAGGTGCTGTGTCGCGTGGGCTTTCAACGCTTGGCGAGCGGTGCCGGGGAGGTCTTCCCGGGGTTGGGCAAGGAAGGCCAGAATCCGTCGCTGGCTATCGATGACCACGGCAACCTGGCGGTACAACTGGCTGTCGCGCAGGCAGCGCTCAATCTCTTCCGGCTCGACCCTGAAGCCGCGAATCTTCACCTGATTATCACGCCGACCGCAGAGTTCGATCCCTTCAGCCGTCCACTTCGCCATGTCCCCGGTGCGATAGACGCGCAGGGTCCGGCCGTCAGGCAAGTTCAGGTCCAGATAGCGCTCGGCGGTTTGCTGCGGGTTGTTCAGGTAACCCAGGCACACCCCCGGGCCGGCGATGTACAACTCACCGACGGTCTGTTCGGCCACCGGTTGAAAGTCATCATCGAGAATCAACACCTGGCTGTTGGCGATTGGGGCGCCCAGCGAGCGGTTGTTGTCGCCTGCCTGGAGTTTGCGCGCGGTAATCAGCACCGTGGCTTCGGTGGGCCCGTAGAGGTTGTAGAGCTTGCCCTGACGGCCCAGTTGCTCGATGACCCACGGCTCGCAGACATCGCCGCCGGTCATCACATGATCCAGGCACTGCAACTGCTCCAGAGGCAGGATGCTCAACAAGGCCGGCGGTAAAAAGGCGTGGGTCAGTTGTCGATGACGAATCAGTTCCACAAGTTGCAGCGGATCGCGGCGTTGGTCATCACCGGGCACGATCAGCTCGGCGCCTTGCAACAGGGTCGGGAAGATGTCGATCAGCGATGAGTCGAAACTCAACGAAGAAAACTGCAACACCCGGCTCTGGCCGGTCAGCTGCACATAGTCGGCGTACCAGTGTATGAAGTGCGCGAGGTTGGCCTGGCTGAGCAGAACACCCTTCGGATGGCCGGTGGTGCCCGAGGTGTAGAGCGCCATGCAGGGTGCATCGAGGTCGGGGCGTTGGCGCATCAACGGTTGAGTGAGGTCTGCGTCATGGACGTCGATGTGGCTGATATCCAGCCCCGGCATCTGGCTCGCCAGGGGATGCTCGCCGTCATGCAGCAACAATACCGCGCCAGCATTCGACAGAATGTACTGCTGACGTTGCAACGGATGGCTCGGCTCCAGCGGCAAGTACACCGCGCCGCTGCCCAGGATCGCCAGGATTCCCGCATACAGCGCATTGCATTTGGGCAGGCAGATCCCGATGACTACCGGGCCTTGATGCTGATCCAGCAGCGGTTGCAACCGTTGCTGGATGGCGCGGCTGTGGGCGTGCAATTGGCGATAGTCGAGGGTGTTGCCAGCGATGCTCAAGGCCGGATGGTCGGCGCTCTGGATGAATTGTTGTTCCAGCCTTTCGATCATCGACGTTTGCGCGAGTTGCTGCAGCCGTGGGTCGACGCTGCCATTGAGGCGATGCACGAACGCGAGGCTGTCCAGGAACCGCAGGATCTCGATGCGCTCGAAGCGGGCAGGTACGGCGGGTTCGGCGTGTCGAAAATAGTCGACATCCCGCGAGTAGCGGCTGACCAGCAACGCCACGTGGTCAACCAGAGCTGTCATGGCCTGCATACGCAACGCCTGGCCATTACCCGACGGTTCATCGGCAATGGGTACACGGGTCAGCAGCGTTGAGCCGTGGCAGCACAACACGTCCAGCGATGGCAGGCCGGACGCCTGCTGCCGGCCGAGACCCAATTGAATTGTCAGTCGTGGCGCATCCCCGATGTACTGAAACAGTGTGCCATCGTCGATCAGCAGGTCAGCCTGTCCAGGCATATCGTCGAGCGCGCAGATCCGCGTCAGTGAGTGACCGTGTTGTTCGAGTTCCAGCGCCAGGTTGGTCAGGGCCTGGCTTTGTCCGGTGAGCAAAATGTCGAGACGTCTCATGATGGGCTCCTCGTCAAACCAGATAGTCGCTGAGGGCGGTCTGTACGCACGGCGCATCGAGCAGCGAACTGCTGTGGAAAAACCGCACAATGTTGGCCACCAGGGGGTGATGGCGATTGATCGGAAAGGCCAGTGCCGACATTTCGTTCTTGAGTGCGCGCCGCGCCACATCGTTGATCTGCAGTGCGTCGATCAAGCGGAAGTCGAAGGATTTCTGGATGTCGTTGGTCAGGTAATGRCCAATGAACACCGGCAGGATCTGCGCGATGCACTGGCGGTCGCCTGCACTTGCGGTATGCCAGTAGATGCGTACCAGCCGCGCCCAAAAACCGGAGTGGCGCCCCTCGTCCAGCAGGTGATCGGCCATCAGGCCCTTGATCGATTGTTTGACCGTGTCGTCCTTGGCGAACGCGGCGACATCACCGGTCACCGTGTTTTCGGCGATGGCCACGCAAATGAGTTCTACAGCGCTGCGCAGGTGCTCCGGTGCCAGCGCCACGGCCGCCGGTATCGCCCGGCTCAGCTCGATCTCATCCGGCAACTCAATGGGGGTGATACCGGTCAACGCGATGGTTTGTTGCATGAAATCCATCGCCACCAGTGCGTGGTAATCCTCGTCCACCACAACCGTCATGGCGTCGTAGCGGCAGGCGAACGGGAACTCGAACGCGAAGCGATTCTTGGCGATGCTGCGGGCGGTTTTGTCGACGATCTCGGTTTCGAAAATCACCACATCGTTGATGAACTTGTAGAGCGTCTGTACCAGGGCGAAGTCGCGCTGTTCCGGGCATTCGCGCAGAAAGGTTTCGCTCAGCACCAAGGGTTGGCGGCTCAAGGGGTAGATCAGTTTGTCGTCGTTCTCCAGCACACGGCGCGGGCGTGTGCGGATGGTCGCGCGACTTTCCCAGGCGTCGGCGAAGGATTGGTAGTCGGCGGCGTTCATGCGCTCACCTCCGTGACGGATTCGTTCATGCTCAGGCGCAACCCGTCCCACAGGGCGATACGGCTTTCCACGGCAGCGATGGCGCTGGCGTACACGTCTTCCTGCCGTTGCGGGTCGCTATCGACCAGCCGCGACAGGAGCTTTTCCGCTGCCGGGCCGTGGTCCTCGGAGTCGACTTCAATGTGTCGCTCGAGGTAGTAACGGAAGGTCGGCGCCTGCTCGATGCCGATGCCCCAATCGTCGAGGATGCGCTGGAACATCCGCGGGATAACGCTCTCGCGGCCGTGCAGAAACGCCKCCGCCACACTGTGACCCGGCGCATGCAGTGCGGTGTGTAGCGTATGGCGAACGAAATTTGCGGCCGCCGGATCGACGTTGACGCTCTGCAAGGCCACGTCGTAGCTCACGCCTTCTTGCTGCAGGGTCACGAAGCGTTCGATGGCAACGGTGCAGGCGCCGACTTCGCGYATTGCATCCAGGTACAACTCGAAGTGGCTGTAATGACCTTGGGCCGGGCGGTCATCCGACTCCTCACCCAGCACGATCTCGTTGATCAACCGCGCTGCCTGGGGATCCTGTGGCGGCAACCAGGGCAGTTGCACGCAAGTCAGCTCCTGTTGCAGGCGCTTGGTCAGCGACATGAAGTCCCATACGGCAAACACGTGGGTTTCCATGAAGCGTCGCAGGACCGCAAGCGAATGTATTTCAGAGAAAATCGGATGTTCGCTAAGTTCGGTTTTTTTTTGAGTAAGACGTTCTTTAGTTGGTTTCATGGATGAGCCTGTAAGTGAGTTGAGGTGAGAAGTAATCAAGCACCGAAGTTCGCTTGAAGTTTTCTCCCGGCGAGCGGGTACCTCAATCGAATTGATCTTTTTCAGTGCTGTAGATGCCGAATAAACAAGGCGTCGCTGCCGCTTGTGGCTGGCAGCGAAGAAAAACTAATACACATATAAAGTGTCGATCAAGTTGTTTCGATATTATTTTAATATTTAACTTTTTGAAGGGTGATAAGTTCCAATAAAACTTTTTATATTGGTTTTATTTGGGCGTAGTTACTCCTTCCGGCCTATATAAGTCAGAATTGAATAAAGAGTGAATGCCTCACTCGAAGTAACTTTTTATCGGGCGTCGTTGAGGGTGTCTGAGGGGGTGGAAGCAGGTCGCGAGTGATGCCGATCCTTCCGTTCCCGTAATGAGGCTCCTTCCTTCGCTTCTTGGGGCGGGGGCTTACGCCATTCGCTCGGCGAGTCCCCCGTTTTATTGTGTCTTGGTTACCCAGAGTGGGCGCAAATCAAGGCGGCCGCCATTACTGAGGCATCACGCAATCGTTGCGATGGTCAGGTTTGAAGGTGGCAAGGCGTTGAGTTGCGGTATGGCGTCGCGAGGGTGGTGTGGTATGAGCGCAGGGGGTTTGTAATCAAATTATTCGCGGTGCACATTCGCAGGAATGTGCGGCAAGCGAGGCGAACCTTTCGGTGTGCCTCCCCGGACTTGCCGCTGCAGGTTACTTCGACGTGTTTTTGGTCTGTACTTCAGGGCTGTCGAGGTAGCGCGTAATGACCTCGACCCCTCGGCTCAGGTGATGTTCGAGCAGTTCCACCGAGCGTTCGACGTCCCGGTCTTCGGCGGCCCGCAACAGTGCCCGGTGGTCGTCCTGGGACAATTTGCCCAGGCCCATGGCTTCCAGGTTGAAACGCAGGAACCGCTCTTCTTCGATCAGGCCGTCTTCGACCAGTTTCAACAGCCGGCGATTGGGCGCCCGGCTGTAAAGTGCCATGTGGAACAGGCGATTGAGCCGTCCGATTTCGGTGTAGTCGCTTTGCGTTTCGAGTTCGTCGATGTAACGGGCAGCCTGTTCGAGATCTCCGTCCTGGAGCAGTGGCACCGAGAGACGCAGGGCTTCGGATTCCAGCAGGATGCGCAGCGCGTAGGTTTCCACGGCGTCGCCCTGGACCAGTGGCGCGACCACGGCGCCCTTGTGGGCAATCACGTTGAGCAACGATTGCGCTTCGAGCTGGCGCAAGGCCTCGCGTACTGGCATGCGGCTGACGCCAAACAGGTCGGCGAGGTCTTGCTGGCGCAGGGCCGCACCGCAAGGAATGCGCCCGTCGAGTATGGCCGCGCGCAGGGTTTCTTCGATCACCGAGCGTGCCAGATGTGCGGGAATTGGCCCGTTGACCTTGATACTGCTGAGAGGGTTGGGCTTTTGTGTCACTAAACGCACCCTGATTGATGGAATATTTTTGGATCCAAATGACACTAGTAACTGACTGACAGCTTGTCAAACAAGCTCACGAGTGCCTTTCCTGCAGTTTAGCGCGCGGCCAGTGATTGCACTGTGCCATTGTCTTTTTCCGGTCTAACCTTCACCATTCAAACGACTCCCTCCTGCCTATCCAGGATGCCTCGCATTGGCGGCAAGTTTAACGATCCCGCGGATTTTACGCTGGCTGTGCAGCGCATTGCTGCTGGCTGGCGTGATGCTGGGCAGCTTGAGCGCCGATTGGGATTTTTCCCTGATCAGCCGGCGGGCGCAGGCATTGTACGGACCTTTGGGAGAAGGTCAGCAGCGCATCGATGATTGGCAATACTTGCTGGCCAGCCAGAAGCAGCTCGGCGAGCTGGAACAACTCAATGTGGTCAACCGCTTCTTCAATAAACAACTGCGATACGTCGAAGACATCGACCTGTGGCACGAAGTCGATTACTGGGAAACCCCGATCGAAGCCCTCTGGAAAGGTGCCGGAGACTGTGAAGACTACGCTATTGCCAAGTACTTCAGCCTGCGTCACCTCGGTGTAGCCAGTGAAAAGCTGCGTATTACCTATGTCAAGGCACTGACCCAGAATCGCGCGCACATGGTGTTGACCTACTACTCGAGTCCGGAAGCCGAGCCCCTGGTGCTCGACAGCCTGATTGATGCAATCAAGCCGGCCAGCCAGCGAAAGGATTTGCTGCCGGTCTACTCTTTCAATGCGGAAGGGTTGTGGCTGCCGGGCGCCAAGGGCAATAAAAAGGTCGGCGATACCAAACGCCTTTCGCGTTGGCAGGATGTGCTGAAAAAAATGCAGGCCGAAGGATTCCCGGTCGAGACGACTAACTAGGAGCACACGCTCAGATGTCTTTGTTCAAACAGCTGTTGATTGCTATCTGTCTGTTCCTGGTGGTCGCCTTCACCGGCAGTTTCATGGTCAGTCTGGAGAGCTCGCGGACTCAGTACGTCAACCAGTTGCGCTCTCATGCCCAGGACGCCGCGACGGCGCTGGCACTTTCCCTGACACCGAATATCGACGACCCGGCGATGGTCGAGTTGCTGGTCAGCTCGATTTTCGACAGTGGTTACTACGCGAGCATCCGCGTGGTCGATCTTAAGACCGACCAGACCCTGGTTGAGCGCACGGGTATCCCGGCGGTGAACAATGTTCCGGACTGGTTCGTCAAACTGATCGGCCTGGAACCCGCCGGTGGTGATGCGATCGTCAGCCGCGGCTGGGAGCAGGCTGCCCGGGTCGAGGTGGTCAGCCACCCGATGTTCGCGCTGGCCAAGTTGTGGCAAAGCGCTTTGGGCAGCCTGGGCTGGTTGCTGTTATGTGGCGCGGTCAGTGCGGTACTCGGCGCGCTGTTGCTGCGTCAGCAATTGAGGCCGCTGGATTACATGGTCCAACAATCCTACGCCATCGCCCGGCGGGAATTCCTCAGCCTGCCGGAACTGCCGCGCACCCCCGAACTTCGCCGGGTCGTGCAGGCCATGAACCAGATGGTCGAGAAGCTCAAGGCGCTGTTCCAGGAGCAGGCCGAGCGCAGTGAAAAACTACGGGTCGAGTCCTATCAGGACTCATTGACCGGGTTGGCCAACCGACGTTATTTCGAGATGCAACTGTATGCGCGGGTGAGCAACCCGGAGCAGGCCAGTTCGGGTTACCTGCTGCTGTTGCGGGTCAAGGATCTGGCCGGTCTCAACCAGCGCCTCGGCGGCCAGCGCACCGATGAAGTGCTCAAGGCCGTCGGTGAGCAACTGTCTCGCGAGTGCGCCAAATATCCGGAAACCCAGAACCTGGTGACCCGTATCCGCGGTGGCGAATTTGCCGTGCTGGCGCCGGGACTGGTGCGTGAAGAGGCGCTGCAACTGGCACAGAACCTCGACAGTGCCTTGGCCAGTTTGCACGCTACCGGCGCCACCGATGTGGCTGCTGTGGCGTCTATCGGCCTGGCGCCCTTTGCTTACGGCGACTCGCCGCAAGCCGTGCTCAGCCTCGGCGATCAGGCGCTGGCGCAGGCCGAAGGCCAGGGCGAGCAGAACTGGGCCTGTATCGAGCACAGCCTCTCGGCCAGTGTCGGCGACGATCACCACGCCTGGCATCTGATGCTCGACCAGGCGCTGACACAGCGACGTTTCGAGCTGTATTTCCAACCGGTAGTCGCCGCCCAGGACACGCAACTGGTGCTGCACTACAAAGTACTGTCGCGACTGCTCGACGAACACGGCCAGACCATCCCCGCCGGGCGTTTTCTGCCTTGGCTGGAGCGCTTCGGCTGGACTGCGCGTCTGGATCGGCTGATGCTCGAGCGGGTGCTGGAACAAATGAGCGGGCATGAGGAGTCGCTGGCGCTGAATCTGTCGTCGGCGACCCTGGGCGACCCGCAGGCGCAAAACAAAATCTTCGAAATACTGCGTGCACACTCCAACCTGGGCCCGCGCCTGACCCTGGAGATCGGCGAAGAGCAACTGCCTGACCAGGCGGTGCTGGAACAGTTGACCCGGCGCCTGCGCGAACTCGGCTTCTCCCTGAGCCTGCAACGCTTTGGCGGACGCTTCAGCATGATCGGCAACCTGGCACGGCTGGGGCTGGCGTACCTGAAGATCGATGGCAGCTACATCCGGTCGATTGATCTGGAGAGTGACAAGCGCCTGTTCATTGAGGCGATCCAGCGAGCGGCGCACAGCATTGATTTGCCGCTGATTGCCGAGCGGGTCGAGACGCAAGGCGAGTTGTCGGTGATTCGCGAGATGGGGCTGTACGGTGTGCAGGGCCAGTTGTTCGGCGAGCCCAAGCCCTGGAACTAACTCTTTAGTGCCGGGTTGTCAGTGATGCCGTCATCGCGGGATTACCCGCGATGACGGCTGGAACAGTCACTGAAGATCAATGATCAGATCAACCCGCCTTCATCCTCATCGATCAACTGACTCAACCCACCCAACGCCTCACGCGCCTGGGTCCGGTCCATCAGTTTGGCCTGGGCCGCCATCGGCAGGTCGGTGACGCGGATCACGCCTTTCTGGGTCAGCACCTGAATCAAGTCATCGAGTACCCGGATCATTTCCAGGTCACTTTGCTTGAGCTGTTTGAGGCTGTTTTCCACAGCCGCATTGGCAAACCAGGCCTGGATTTCTTGATGGTCGGCCGGTAGCGTTTCCGTGGCCTCGGCGTAGGCGACGGGTTCCACGCGAACTAACAGGCCCTGCGCATCGCGTTGCACGTAAAACATTGAGCATCCCTCGGATTTGAGCCAGCATCGTGCTGTCAGCAGCATAGGCCAACTGCACGCCAGTATGTGGCGCGGTGACGAAATCGTCACCGGGCAGTGGGCGCAAACGTGACGGCCGCCCCATAAGGAGCGGCCGTTTTCATGCATCAGCTGTTGTTGTGATCGACCTTGATTGTCGGGTCGCTACCGGCAATCAGGTTGTGCAGGTTGGCGCTTGACCAGTTGTTGCCTTCCAGTTTGATCGTCACGTCCGGCGTGGCGGCGGCCGCATTGCCCGAGTTGAACTGGCCGGTCGAGCTGACTTGCAGCGACGACACGCCGTCGACCGTGGTGATCTTCAGGAAGTTGTCGATGGTGCTGCCGGTTTCGCCCTGCAACAGATCACGCAGGTCGATCCGGTCGCCTTCGCTGGCCTTGAAGTCCTTGATCACGTCGTTACCGGTATCGCCCGCTTTCCAGACGAAGGTGTCACCACCGGAACCACCGATCAGGATGTCGTTGCCCTGTCCGCCCATCAGCGTGTCGTTGCCGATGCCGCCGAGCAGGATGTCATTGCCCTTGCCGCCGTCGAGGGTGTCGTTACCGCCCGAGCCGAACAGAATGTCATTGCCCGCACCGCCGAGCAGGGTGTCGCTGCCGTCATGGGCGCCGGACACATCGAGCGCGGTGTAATGCTCGGTGATGTACTGGTGCACGTTGCTGGTGGTGACTTTGCTGACGTCCACGCCGGTTTGCTGCGCCACGAAGGCTTGCATCGCCTGGTAACCCTCGCCGGCAATGCCGTTGAAGCTCACCAGATCGCCGAACAGGAGGTCGTTGCCATCGCCACCGCTGACGGTGTCGTTACCCGGCATCGTCGCTTCGGTGTGGCCGATGATCGAGTTGGCCAGATTCTGCGGGTCGATGTTGGTTTGTGGCGTTTGATCCGAGTCGTACGGCTTCAGGTCGTTGAGCGTCACGTCCTTGTTCAGGCCGATGGCCTCGACGTTCGACAGGTTGCTCAGCAATGTGAAACTGCTGGTGGAGTTGCTGATGGTGTCCCCGTCGGTGCTACTGCCGTCGCCGTCACGACCCGAGAACTCGTAGGTGCCGTCGCCCTGGGCATGCAGATAGCCGAAGTCCTTGGATGACCAGTTATTGCCGTTCCCGTTCCCGTTCCCGTTGTTGCCATTGGTGTTCTTGGTCCAGACCGTCACGTAGCCCGAGGCGGAAATGTCGATCTGGTGCGTGCTGTCGGGGAACAGGCTGATCGCTTTACCCAACTGATAGTTGCTGGTAGTGATCAGGCTATCGAGTGTTGTGCTGCCATACAGGGTCGGGTTGGTCGACTCGCCGCTCTGGTAGTAAGTCGGCTTGCCGTCAGTAATGAAATACGTGAGGTTCTTCGCCCCGGTGTTGGCCACGGCGCCCGCACTCTGGAACCAGTTGGCCGTGGTTTTGAACACGTCCTCGTAGTTGGTGCCGCCGCCGGACGACATCGAATCCAGAGTCGCCTTCAACTGAGTCAGTGCATTGGAGTCATTGAGGTTCACCGACACCGACTTGTTGACCTGGGCATCGAAGTCCACCAGGAAGATGTTCACCGTACCCGAGTTACTGCCCAGGCTTTGCTTGAGGGTGTTGAACACCGACGTCAGCGAGTCCTTGGCCGAGTTGATCGACGAGGAACTCATACTGCCGGAACTGTCGACCATGAACGCGATGTTGTAGTTGGTGCCCGGCACCACGGTCAGGCCGCCGATGTCGGCGATCATGATGTCGTTGCCGTCGGTGCCAGTGACGGTGTCATTGGCCGCGGTGGCGGTGACGGCGTTATAGACCGCCGGGGACACGATCACGGGAATCTGCGAAGTGCTGCTGGCCGAACCACCCAGGGCCTCGGTGGAGGTCGAGGTCACGGTCAGGTCGAACAGGCCGTTGTAGTACGGTGGCGGAGTTACGGTCAGAGAGCCGAGGCTCCAGCCCGTCACGTTGGCCTCGCCATTGGTCGCGGTGACTGTGAAGGTATGTCCCGTGCCGTCGGTGAGCACCGAGCCGACCGGCATGCCGCTGATCTTCAGGCTCATGGCTTCCGAGCCGTCGGTGTCGGTCAGCGCGGTGGTGATGGCGGACAATTTCACACTGGTGCCTTCAGCGCCGGTATTGAGCTTGTAACCGTCGTAGTAGCCTTCGCCATTGGTGCCGTGCAAGTCGGACACGGTCACACCGGCATTCACCAGATCCGACACGCCGGTGTAAATCGGTACACCGGCACTGCTCAGGTCGATCGGCGTGCTGCCATTGACCGACAGGTTGACGTCATAGCTGCCCGGGCCACTCTGGTTGTGGTGGTAGATGTCCAGGGTGTAGTAGCCGCTAGTAGTCGGGGTGAACGARCCATTGAGGTTGCCACCCGCGCCCCATGTGGTCGCGGCTATGTTTTTGCCGCCGATGGTCACCAACAGGCTGTCATCACCGGTACCGTTGAAGGTGTAGGTCTTGCCGGCTTCGAGGTAGATCAGGCCGGAGGTTTTCGATGCCGTACCGGCGGTCACGCCACCGTCGGACTGCACGTTGGTCACGGTGCCTTTGGAATTTGCTGTGCCAGCGGCGTCGATCACGTTTTTCAGCGTGGTCGAGTCCGCGCCGTTGCCGCTGGTGCCCAGGCCCGAAAGACCGGTCCAGACTTCCTTGATCAACCCGGTGGACTTCACGCTGTTGTCGGCAACGCTCAGGGTCGGCGCATCCGCCACCGGGGTGATGTCGATCTTGATCGTGCCGGTGTTGCCCAGAGTCTGGCCGTCGGTTGGCTGGAACTTGATTTGTGTGTAGTCGGCCTGGTTGTTGCCCAGGCCGGTACCGCCATACCCGTCTACACCCGACTCGTTGGCATCCGGCGTGAAGCGCAGTTTGCCAGCGTCGATATCAGCCTTGCTGAAGGTCTGGTTGGTGGCGACATCTTTCCAGGTCGAACCGTCCAGGTACTGCAGTTTGCCCTCGCCCGGCAGCTGGGTGATTTTCACGCCCAGGCTGACGGCCGGACTGTCGACGTCGCTGACGCCGAAGGTCGACCAGCCGAGGATCAGCGGTGTGTCTTCGGTGCCGGTGACGTTGACTGGTGCTGCAACCGGCGCGTCATTGACCGCCACCACGTTGACCGTAGTGGTCGCGGTGTTGGAGTAGTTGCTGCCATCGGTCACCGTCACGGTGATGGTGCGCGGCACGGTGCTCGGGTCTTCACTGTTGTTGGTGAAGGTGATGTTCTTGATCTGCTGCGTGTAGTCGGCCAGCGTCGCGTTGCCCGACAGCGTCAGCGTGACTGAGCCATTGGTGCTGTTGGCATTGATGGTGATGCCATTGACGCTGTTGCCCAGGTTCAGTGCATCGCCGTCCTGACGGTTGGTCAGCACGATGGTCGCGCCGGTCAGCAGAGTGCTGTCCGGGTCGGTGATGCTCAGATCGGTATCGCCGATCGACACGCCCGCACCTGGGGTGTTCTCGGTGAACGTCACCTTGTAATCGGCCCCGGTGGCACCGCTGGAGTTGTTGGCGTCGAGGTTCAGCACTGGCGGTGCATCGTTGTCGATGATCGAAGTGCTGACGCTGCCATTGGACGCGCTGATCGCCAGGCTCTCGAAGTTGCCGCCGGTGGCCGAGTCGATCTTGACCACGAAGTTTTCGGTGCCTTCGGTGATTTTGTCGTCGATGGTCGCGACGTTGAAGCTGGCACTGCTGGCGCCCGCCGGGATCTTCACGGTGTACACACCGGTGAAGTCAGAACCGTCGGCGGCGGTGCCGCTGTAGACGACTTTCAGCGTCACTTCGGTCTGGGCCGGGTGAGTCAGGCTGACGGTGTAACTGGCGGTCTGGCCTTCGGTCACCGAGGTGCTGCCGCTGATGCTGACAGTGGTGGTGTCCTGGAAGTCACTGACGCTGGTCGACACTGGCGTCTTGTCCGTGCCGAGGGCTTCCAGGTTGCCGCCGCTGGCGGTCTTGATTGATTCAGTAACGGTTGGCGCGCCAGTGTAGACGTCGTTGCCCACGGTAATCGGCAGAGTGCCTGAACTTTGGCCGACGGCGATGGTGATCACCTTGCCGCTGTCCAGAGTCACGGTCACCGGCGTGTCGTGTGCAGTGACCGGGGCGCCATTTTTGTCGGTGATGGTCGCGGTGTACGTGATCGTGCCGTTCTCGCTTACCGATGGAGTTGCAGTCAGCTTCACGGTGGTGGCGTCGTTGACATCGGTAACCGTGGTGCTGACCGGGGTCTTGATCGGGTTGATCGCTTCGAGGTTGCCACCGGCCGCTTCCTTGATGGATTCGGTGACCGTGGTTGGCCCTTGGTAGACGTCGTTGCCCACGCTCACCGGCAAGGTGCCGGCGCTCTGGCCGACGGCAATGGTGATGACCTTGCCGCTGTCTAGCGTCACGGTGACCGGACCGTTCTGCGCGGTGACCGGGGCGCCGTTCTTGTCGGTCAGGGTCGCGGTGTAGGTGATGGTGCCGTTCTCATCCACGCTCGGGGTGGCGCTCAGGGTTACCGTGGTGGTGTCGTTGACGTCATTGACCGTGGTGCTCACCGGCGTTTTCACCGGGCTGATCGCTTCGAGGTTGCCACCCACCGCGTCCTTGATGGATTCGGTCACCGTGGTCGGCCCTTGGTACACGTCGTTGCCCACGCTCACTGGCAAGGAGCCGGCGCCCTGGCCTTCGGCGATGGTGATGACCTTGCCGCTGTCCAGCGT
>NZ_JBFULI010000085.1:0-14963 GCF_056400405.1 Pseudomonas sp. P5_B3
CTGATGGCCTCATCGCGGGCAAGCCCGCTCCCACAGGGGGCCTGCGTTTTAACTGACTACCATCACCACTGCACGAGGGCGGCAAAGCTTGCACCCGAGGTAATGCACCATGCTTTTTTGTGGGAGCGAGCTTGCTCGCGATGGCGGTGTATCAGTCAACGAAGATGTTGRAKCTGATGGCCTCATCGCGGGCAAGCCCGCTCCCACAGGGGGCCTGCGTTTTAACTGACTACCATCACCACTGCACGAGGGCGGCAAAGCTTGCACCCGAGGTAATGCACCATGCTTTTTTGTGGGAGCGAGCTTGCTCGCGATGGCGGTGTATCAGTCAACGAAGATGTTGAAGCTGATGGCCTCATCGCGAGCAGGCTCGCTCCTACAGGGTTATGCGGTGCCTGTATCAGCGCGCAGCCCAGGCATTGAAGCGCTGTTCAAGCTCCTCGCCATGGTCGACCCAGAACTCCGCGTCCACGGCCCGCGCGCCGGCCAGGTTGGCCTCGGCTGTCGGCAGTTGCTCCTGCACGTCCTTGGGCAGCAATGGCAGGGTCTGGCGATGCACCGGCCCGTAAGGGATGGTTTCCGAGAACACCTTTTGCGTCTGCGGCTGGCTGGCGAACGCGATGAAGTTTTCCGCCAACGCCTTGTTCGGCGTGCCTTTGACCACCGCCCAGTATTCCGGGTCGTACAGGCTCTGCGGCCAGACGATGCTCAGCTTCATGCCTTCCTTTTGCGCCGAGGCAATCCGCCCGTTGTAGGCCGCGCTCATTACCACGTCCCCGGCCACCAGCCATTGCGCCGGTTGCGCGCCCGCCTCCCACCACTGGATGTTCGGCTTGATCTGGTCGAGCTTGGCAAATGCCCGCGTCACGCCTTGCGGGGTGTTCAAGACCTTGTACACATCGTCTGCCTTGACACCGTCGGCCAGCAGCGCGATTTCCAGGGTGTACTTGGCGCTCTTGCGCAGGCCGCGCTTGCCCGGGAAGTCGGCGACATTCCAGAAGTCGGCCCAGGACTGCGGCGCCTTGGCCTGCTTGCTCTGGTCATAGGCCATGACCATCGACCAGACGTAAGTGGCCACCCCGCACTCGGTCAGCGCACCGGGCACAAAGTTCGCCGAATCACCGAAGCGTCCCGCATCGAGTTTCTCGAACAGGCCTTCCTCGCAGCCACGCAACAACTCGGGGCTTTCGACTTCGACCACGTCCCAACTGGTGTGACCGGCCGATACCATGGCCTTGATCTTCGACAGCTCGCCGTTGTACTCACCGGCGATGATGTTGCCCGCGCCGCTGGCGTTAAAGGGCTGGAAATAGGCTTTATCCTGAGCCTGTTTGGTGGCACCACCGAAGGAAATCACGGTGAGGTCCTGGGGGGCCGCCCACACACTGGCACTCAGCAACGCCAGGGCAAACGGAACACTGCAACGCAAGGATCTGGACATGGATCGCTTCCTCGGGTCTTGTCGACCCATTGTTGTCATGGGTGTTCGGATTCACTCAAGTACGCCGCCAGGCGATCCATCAGGCGGTCGCAGGCCGCCATCTGTTCGACGCTGACAAATTCATCGGGCTTGTGCCCCTGGTCCATGCTGCCGGGACCGCAGACCACCGAAGGAATGCCGGCCTGATCGAACAGCCCGCCTTCGGTGCCAAAAGCCACGGTGCTGAAATCGTCACTGCCGCATAGCCGGGCAATCAGCCGGGCCGCCGCGCTGTCGGCGGGTGTCGCAAGGCCCGGATAGGCCGAGATTTTTTCAAAGCGGATACCGGTATCGGTGTCCACGGCCTGCATGGCCGGCAGCAACGTCTGCTCGGCGTAGTCCTGCAGTTCATCGACGACCACTTGCGGGGCGAAGTCCGGCAAGGCGCGGATCTCGAAATCGAAACGGCAATCCGCTGGCACGATGTTCAGCGCCGTCCCGCCCTGGATCACTCCGACCTGCACGGTCGAGAACGCCGGATCGAAGCGTTTGTCGTGCAATGGCGGCCGGGCCAGGGTGGCGCCGATGTCGCCCAACCGACCGATCAGGCGCGCGGCCTGCTCGATGGCATTGACCCCATAAGGTGCGTAGGCCGAATGACAGGCGGCGCCGCGCACGTGGCACCGCATCGCCAGTTTGCCTTTGTGGCCGAGCACCGGTTTGAGTTCGGTCGGCTCGCCGATCAGACACAACGCCGGTGCCGGGATGCGTTGCGGTAGCACCTCCAGCAAGCCGCGCACGCCGAGGCAACCGACCTCTTCGTCATAGGAAAACGCCAAATGCACCGGGCGCTTTAAAGGGCTGGCCAGAAACATCGGCACAGCGGCCAGCACCGAGGCCAGATAGCCTTTCATGTCCGCGGTGCCGCGACCGTAAAGCTTGCCGTCCGCCTCGCTCAGGCAGTACGGCTCGACCGTCCAGGCCTGGCCGTCCACCGGTACCACATCGGTGTGCCCGGACAGCACGATGCCGCCGGCCACACGCGGGCCGACCATAGCCAACAGATTGGCCTTGGTGCGCTCGGCGTTGTAGATCAATTCGCAATCCACGCCGAGTCCGTGCAAGTAATCACGCACGAACTCGATCAGCGCAAGGTTCGAATCGCGGCTGACCGTGGCGAACCCGATCAACCGCGCGAGCATGGCGCGGCTGCGCAACTCACTCATCGCCGGGCACTCCATACGTGGGGGCCAGGGTCGGATTGAGGGCGCGGGTCAGGTAGTCCTGCAATTGCGGCTCGTAGGCCGTCCACAGTTTGCCCAGCTCGCCGATCGGGTTTTCATCGGCCCAATCCACCCGCAGGTCGACAATCGGCCAGGTCAGGTCACCGACCACCGACAGCGCCGCCGAGTGCACCGCGCCGGCTTCACCACCGGCATTCTGCCCGGCCTGCAAGGCGTTCATCAGCCGGGTGGCGAGGCAGCCTTCGCTGTTTTCGAACGCCGCGACCATCGCCTCGATCACCCCGCTGTTGGCCAGCAGGTTGCCGGCCGCCACGCATTGGTCACCGGCCAGGGCATGGTTGATGCCCAGCGCATGGTTGCCGCTGAACACCGCCGTGCGCCCGTGGGCATCGACCACCGCCACCTGGCGGTATTGGCTGTAGCCATTGCGGGTCAATGAGTGGTCCAGCGCCTGGGGCGGCGCCGAGCCGCCCGCCAGTTCATCGAGGATCTGCGGGCCGAGGGCCGGCAGCGTGATGTTCTGGCTCGACACCGCGCCGACACCGGCACGCAGCCACGGGCAGCGCGCGCCGACGGCAATGCTCGAAGAGCTGATGGCAATACCCAGCTGGCCGGTCTCGGCGCAGCGACCCACGATGGAAAAAGTCATGGCGAATTCCTTATTCAGGGATGACAGCGATCACGTCGATTTCCATCAGCCACTGCGGCTGACCGAGGGCGCTGACCACAAGGCCGGTGGAAATCGGGAACACGCCCTTGAGCCACTTGCCGACTTCCTGGTAGACCGGCTCGCGGTAGCGCGGGTCGGTCAGGTAGGTGGTGGTCTTGACGATATGGCTCAGGTCGCTGCCCGCCTCTTCCAGCAGTTGCTTGACGTTGCGCATGGCCTGTTCGGCCTGGGCACGCGGATCGCCGAGGCCTACCAGTTGGCCGTTGAAATCGGTGCCGACCTGACCACGCACATACACCGTGTTGCCGGCGCGCACGGCCTGGCACAGGTCGTTGTCGAGCGTCTGGTTCGGGTAGGTGTCTTTGGTGTTGAACATACGGATGCGGGTATGAGTAGGCATCAACGAACTCCCATGAGGCTGGCTTTCTGAACGGGTGCACAGGCGGCGTCGGCTTGACGCTGGGTCGCATCCCGATAGTTGAGATAGGTGTGCTGTTTAACGATGTGATCGGCGATGTGCTTGGCGTCGTGCCAAACGCCCCAGATAAACGCGGAGCCACGACGGGACTGCCAAGGCAAACCGACGAAATACACCCCCGGTTCGGCCGACACGCCGCGCTGGTGCCGGGGTTTGCCGTTGTCCTTGAAGGCGTCGACCTTCAGCCAGCTGTAATCGGTGGAGTAACCGGTGGCCCAGATGATGGTGGTGACGCCGGCCTTGAGCAGGTCCAGTTCCAGGATTGGATTCGTCACGCAATCCGGGTCCGCCAGCATGGCCCGGGCTTCGGGCTCCAGCGGCAGGTCCAGGCCATTGCGTGCGATATAGGCGTCGGCCTTGTCGAGCAGCGCCAGGTAATTTTCATCGCCACGTTTAATGTTGTCGGCGAGGTTGTCTTCGAAACTCACCACAGCGCCGTTGAACGATTGAGTCAGGCCGACCAGCGTCATGCCCTGATGAGCCAGCCGGCGGAAGTCCACGGTGTGGCCGCCACGGGCACCACTCACGGCGATGGTCACGTGTTCCTTGCCCGGCTGCATGGCTTCGGCATCCCACTCGCCGAGCACCCCCAGCCACCAGCAGAAATCACGGTTGCGATAGGCACGGGGTGGACGGTCATGGGCGCCGACCGACAGGTAGACCTGTTTGCCGGAGCGTTGCAGCTCATCGGCGATCTGCACGCCCGAAGAACCGGCGCCCACCACCAGTACCGCGCCTTCGACCAGTTGCTGCGGGTTGTAGTATTGGGCGGAGTGAATCTGGGTGATGCCGGCGATTTCGGGAGCAATGGGCGGAATGGCCGGGCGCTGGAACGGGCCGGTGGCGACCACCACATGCCGGGCCTCGATCACGCCATCGGAGGTTTCAACGGTGAAACCGGGGCGGTCGGCGTTGCGCTCTACTTTCTTGACTTCAACGCCGGTGCGGATCGGCGCGTTGAACTTGCGGGCGTAGGCTTCGAAGTACTCGGCCACCTGCTCTTTTCCGGCGAAGGCATCCGGGTCCAGACCGTCGAATTCCAGACCCGGGAAGCGGTCGTGCCAGGCAGGCCCGTTGGCTACCAGCGAATCCCAGCGACCGGTGCGCCAGGCTTCGGCGATACGGTTGCGCTCCACAACAAGGTGAGGCACGCCGAGCTTGCTCAGGTGTTCACTCATGGCCACGCCGGCCTGGCCGGCGCCAACTACAAGCGTGTCAATTTCGGTCTTGTCAACTGTCATGGCTGTGCACTTCTGAAAGGTGGTTTGATTCAGGTCGGTCATGGCTGCCGCCTCGATACTGATCACTGTTGTTCTTCTGCTACGGCTATCGGGGTCAGGGTGTTGGCCGCATTCTGTTCGGAGCCGGGAAATAGCGAAATTATGTTTTTTGTGGTCGCTGGCGAGGAAAAAGCGTCGAGGCGACCGGTTGGCTGTGCAAGGTTGCGGTAGACCCGATCCCGGCCTATGGTCCAAGCGATGCATTGCCCGCGACCGACGCGAAGACCCGGCGCGGATTGCTGTCCATCCAGTGCGGATTTACGCAAGGAGTGATGACATGCCCGACAATTCCCGTCCTGCCGTGCTCGAACTGATTGGCAATACCCCGCTGGTGCGCGTCAGCCGTTTCGATACCGGCCCGTGCACGCTGTTTCTCAAACTCGAATCCCAGAACCCCGGCGGTTCGATCAAGGACCGCATCGGTCTGGCGATGATCGATGTCGCCGAACGCGATGGTCGTCTGCGCCCCGGCGGCACCATCGTCGAAGCCACCGCCGGCAACACCGGCCTCGGCCTGGCCCTGGTCGGCCGCGCCAAGGGTTACCGGGTGGTGCTGGTGGTGCCGGACAAGATGTCCACCGAGAAGGTCCTGCACCTCAAGGCCATGGGCGCCGAGGTGCACATCACCCGCTCCGATGTCGGCAAGGGCCATCCCGAGTATTACCAGGACGTCGCCGCGCGGCTGGCCGCGGACATTCCCGATGCGTTCTTCGCCGACCAGTTCAACAACCCGGCCAACCCGCTGGCCCACGAATGCAGCACCGCGCCGGAGATCTGGGCGCAGACCCAGCATGATGTGGACGCCATCGTCGTCGGTGTCGGCTCGGCCGGCACCCTCACCGGCCTGACCCGTTTCTTCAAACGGGTGCAGCCAGACCTGGAAATGGTTCTGGCCGACCCGGTCGGCTCGGTGATGGCCGAATACAGCCGCAATGGCACCCTCCCCACCCCCGGTTCGTGGGCGGTGGAAGGCATTGGCGAAGACTTCATTCCGTCGATTGCCGACCTGTCCAGCGTGCGCCACGCCTATTCGATCAGCGACGAAGAAAGCTTTGATCACGCCCGCCAGTTGCTGCGCGCCGAAGGCATTCTCGGCGGCTCATCGACCGGCACCTTGCTGGCGGCGGCGTTGCGTTACTGCCGCGAACAGACCCAGCCGAAACGGGTGGTGAGTTTCGTCTGCGACACCGGTACGCGTTATTTGTCGAAGGTCTACAACGACCAGTGGATGAACGATCAGGGCCTGCTGCAACGCAAGCACTACGGCAACTTGCGGGACTTGATCGCGCGGCGCTTCGAGGACGGCCGGGTGATCAGCGTCGGCCCCGATGACACCCTGCTCACCGCGTTCCAGCGCATGCGCCTGGCGGATGTGTCGCAACTGCCGGTGCTGGTGAACGGCAAACAACTGGTCGGCGTGATCGACGAGTCCGACATCCTGCTGGGCGTGCATGAAGACGTTGCGCACTTTCGCAAGACCGTATCCAGCGCCATGACCGACAAACTGCAAACCCTGTCCCCCGATGCCACGCTGGCTGAACTGGAGGCAGAGCTGGGCCGTGGGCTGGTGGCGATCATCCAGGATGCCTCGGGCTTCCACGGCCTGATTACCCGAACCGACATGCTCAATCACCTGCGGAGATCCCTGCCATGAGTCAACAGGATAAAAACGCCYCGCCACAGGGCTTCGCCACCCGCGTGATCCATGCCGGGCAAACGCCGGACCCTTCGACCGGGGCGCTGATGCCGCCGATCTACGCCAACTCCACCTACCTGCAACAGAGCCCCGGGGTGCACAAAGGCCTGGACTACGGGCGCTCGCACAACCCGACGCGCTGGGCGCTGGAGCGCTGCGTGGCCGACCTCGAAGGCGGCACCCGGGGTTTTGCCTTCGCCTCGGGGCTGGCGAGCATTTCCACGGTGCTGGAGCTGCTCGACGCCGGCTCGCACATCGTCTCGGGTAACGATCTGTACGGCGGCACCTTCCGCCTGTTCGACAAGGTGCGCCAGCGCAGCGCCGGGCACCGCTTCAGCTTCGTCGACCTGACCGACCTGGCGGCGTTCGAGGCCTCCCTGCAAGACGACACCCGGATGGTCATGGTCGAGACCCCGAGCAATCCGTTGCTGCGCCTCACGGACCTGGCCGCCATCGCCCGCACCTGCCGCGCGCGCGGCATCATCTGCGTGGCCGACAACACCTTCGCCAGCCCGTGGATCCAGCGCCCGCTGGAACTGGGTTTCGACATCGTGCTGCACTCGACCACCAAATACCTCAACGGCCACTCCGACGTGATCGGCGGCATCGCCGTGGTCGGGCAGAACGCCGAACTGGCCGAGCGCCTGGGCTTCCTGCAAAACGCCGTCGGCGCCATCGCCGGCCCGTTCGATGCCTTCCTCACCTTGCGCGGGGTGAAGACCCTGGCGCTGCGCATGGAGCGCCATTGCAGCAACGCACTGGAGCTGGCGCAGTGGCTGGAACGCCTACCGCAAGTCTCGCGGGTCTACTACCCGGGCCTGCCGTCGCACCCGCAACACGAACTGGCCCGACGGCAAATGCGCGGTTTCGGCGGGATGATTTCCCTCGACCTCAACAGCGACCTGGCTGGCACCAAACGCTTCCTCGAGAGCGTACAGATCTTCGCCCTGGCCGAGAGCCTGGGCGGCGTGGAAAGCCTGATCGAACACCCGGCGATCATGACCCACGCCACCATCCCGCCCGATACCCGCGCAGAACTGGGGATCGGCGACGGGTTGGTGCGGTTGTCGGTGGGGGTCGAGGATGTCGAGGATTTGCGGGCTGATCTGGCGCAGGCGTTGGCAAGGATGTAAGCAAGCTCGCTCCCACACTTTTGAATTTCTGTCATACACAAATTATGTGTTCACCAGAGATCCACTGTAGGAGCGAGCCTGCTCGCGATGGCGCCGGATCAGTCGATATTGATGCTGGCTGACACTCCGCAATCGCGAGCAGGCTCGCTCCTACAATTCCGTTTTGGCCCTCTCCCCTGCTGCTACGCTGGTCAAGCACGCAAGAGTCCCTATAATCGCGGCGTTTTCGTCTACCCTCACGAAGCGTCGTGCAGCAATCAGCTTGTGCGGGGCGCATCGACATTTTTCCGCTATTGAACCGGAGAACTTCCATGCTCAAACGTACCCTGGCAACGGCCATTGGCCTGACCTTGTCCCTTTCCACCCTGCTGGCACAGGCTGTCGAGACCCTCAAGGTCAGCGCCATTCCTGATGAAGCACCCACCGAACTGCTGCGCAAGTTCAAGCCCCTGGGCGAATACCTGGAGAAGCAACTGGGCATGAAAGTCGAGTTCGTGCCGGTCTCCGACTACCCGGCAGTGGTCGAGGCCCTGGCCACCGACCGTATCGACATGGCCTGGCTGGGTGGCTTCACCTTCGTGCAGGCGCGGCTGAAAACCGGCAATGCCATTCCATTGGTACAGCGTGAGCAGGATGCCCAGTTCACCAGCAAATTCATCAGCGCCGACCCGGCCGTCAAGTCGCTGGCCGACCTCAAGGGCAAGTCCTTTGCCTTCGGTTCGGTGTCTTCGACGTCCGGCAGTCTGATGCCGCGTTACTTCATGCTGAAAGACGGCATCAAGCCGGAAACTTATTTCAGCCGTGTCGGTTACTCCGGCGCCCATGACGCCACGGTCGCCTGGGTTCAGGCGGGCAAAGTGGACGCCGGCGTACTCAATGCCAGCGTCTGGGCAAAACTGGTCGCGGCCGGTAAGGTCGACACCGACAAGGTCAAGGTCTTCGCTACCACGCCGGCCTACTTCGACTACAACTGGACCGTGCGCGGCACCCTCGACCCGGCCCTTGCCAACAAAATCAAGGTGGCCTTCCTCGCGCTCGACCCGGCCAACCCGGAGCAAAAAGCGATTCTGGACCTGCAAGCCGCCAGCCGCTTCATCGAGACCCAACCTGAGAACTACAAGGGCATCGAGGAAGCCGCGCGCGCTGCCGACCTGCTGAAATGACACTGCATCTGAACCGGGTCAGCCTCACCCACGGCAATGGCGTGCGTGCGCTGCATGAAGTCGACCTGCACATCGCTGCCGGTGAGCAGGTCGCAATCATCGGTCCGTCCGGCGCCGGCAAGTCGAGCCTGCTCAACGTGCTGGCTACCGCCCTGCGCCCCGGCAGCGGCACGGTCGAGGTGCTCGGCGAGCAAGCCTGGCAGCTCGGCGCCCGACAGCGCCAGCGATTGCGCGCACGCATCGGCCTGGTGCATCAGGCGCCGCCACTGCCTGCGCGTCAGCGGGTGGTCACGGCGGTGCTGGCCGGAAAGCTGGGGCAATGGAGTTTTGCCAAAAGCCTGCTGAGCCTGTTGCATCCGGTGGATGTTCCGGGCGCGCGGGCGGCACTGCTCAAGCTGGACCTGGGTGACAAGCTGTTCGCCCAGTGCCAGCAACTGTCCGGCGGCCAGTTGCAGCGCGTGGGCATTGCCCGCGTGCTGTACCAGGCGCCCGAAGTGCTGCTGGCCGATGAGCCGGTGTCGGCGATGGACCCGGTACTGGCCGGGCACACCCTGTCGATCCTCTGCCGCCACGCCCGGGAACGCAACGTGACGCTGGTCGCCAGCCTGCATGCGGTAGAGCTGGCCCTGACGCACTTTTCACGCATCATCGGTTTGCGTGAAGGGCAAGTCCTGTTCGATCTTCCCGCCAGCGACGTCGACCACGATTTGCTCGACAAGCTCTACGCCAACGAGCAACTGCTATCGCCGCCCACGCCAGTGGCGCCCTTGATCCTGCAGATTCCCCGATGCTGACACGCGATACACGAGACCCGGCCACCCTGCCCCGCCTGCTGCTCAGTCTGTTGGCGCTGGCCCTGCTGTGGCCCGGCATCCATTTCAGCGAACTGGACCTGGGCGTGCTGCTCAAGGCCGACAGCCAGAGCGAGATGGGTCGTTTTGTTGCGGCCTTCTGGCCACCGGCCCATGGCGAAGAATTCTTGCAGCTGTTATGGCAAGCGACACTGCAAACCCTGGCCATCGCCACCGCCGGCATGGCTTTGGCCTTGCTGTTGGCCGTGCCCGCCAGCCTGCTCGCCAGTCGGGCGCTGTCGCTGTCGGCCGCCTCACGCAGCGGTCGCCCGAGCGCCTTGGGCCGGCTGTTGCGCTGGCCGGTGCGCGGGTTGCTGATCTTCCTGCGCAGCGTGCCGGAAATCGTCTGGGCCTTGCTGTTCGTACGCGCCGTCGGCCTTGGCCCGACGGCCGGGGTGCTGGCGATTGCCATCACCTACAGCGGCATGCTGGGCAAGGTCTACGCGGAGATCTTCGAGTCGGTTGACCAGCGTCCGGCCCATGCGCTGCTGCAAGCCGGCAGCAGCCGGTTGGCGGCATTCTGCTACGGCATCCTGCCCAATGTCGGGGCGGAGTTGCTGTCGTACACGGTGTATCGCTGGGAATGCGCGATCCGCGCGTCGGTGGTGATGGGCTTCGTCGGCGCCGGCGGGCTGGGCCAGCAGATCGACTTGTCATTGCGCATGTTCGCCGGCGGTGAAGTGGCGAGCATGTTACTGACCTTTTTCGTCCTGGTACTGTTCGCCGATCAGATCAGCCGTCTGTTGCGCTGGAGGTTCGCATGAATCGCCTGATCAACCTGCTGCTGATCCTGTGCATTGGCGCAGCGGTCGTGGCTTCGTTCAGCTATCTGGGGATCGATCTCGGCGAACTGACGGGCAGCGGTAACCTTGCGCAGATGGGCGCCTACGTGCTGCGCTTTCTCAGCCCGGACCTGAGCGCCGGCCATCTGCAAGCCATCGGCCGTGGCGCCGTGGAAACCATGGCCATGTCGGCCCTCGGCACCCTGCTCGCGGCGGTATTTGGCCTGGCGCTGGCATTGCCGGCGGCCGGGCGTTTCGGTTGGCCGTTGCAGAGCGTATCGCGCCTTGTGCTCAATGGCCTACGCGCCATTCCCGAACTGGTGTGGGCGGCGTTGATGGTGCTGGCAGCGGGTCTCGGCCCGAACGCCGGCACCCTCGCACTGGCCATGCACACCGCCGGGGTGCTGGGTCGACTCTTCGCCGAAGCACTGGAAAACACCCCGCCGCAACCGGCCGAAGCCATCCGCTTGCAGGGCGGCAACGTCGTCTGGGCCTTCTGCTACGGCACCCTGCCCAACCTGTTTCCACAGCTGTTGGCGTACATCCTGTACCGCTGGGAAAACAACATCCGCATGGCCAGCGTGCTCGGCTTTGTCGGTGCTGGTGGATTGGGGCAGATGCTCTATGTCAGCCTCAGCCTGTTCCAGGAGGCCCAGGCCAGCACGGTGATTTTGGCGATGTTGGTGCTGGTGTTTGCTGTTGATGGGTTGAGTAGTTGGAGTCGGCAGCGGTGGGTTAAGGCGTGATGGGGAATTGCATGGATTTGCTCAGCTGATTGCATTCGAGCTTAGCAAGCATTTGCATGGATTTGACTACCGCGTTTTATGGGTATGACCGGTAGAAAACGACCCATATAGACAGTCCGTCCCACCAAAGTAAGGTTGCAGCATGAGGCCTAACCCTTCGTTCAAGCGGACCGGAATCAACCGAACTGAATCTTGCATCCATTGATACGGGTGCGGCGGTCACTGGTGAGGGGATAACCCATGAGTAACCCCAACCCGAAACGCCAAGGGCCTGCGATCATGCAGGCCCAGTCAGGTTGGGTACGCCGCGATGGGTAACCGCAGTGGTAACCCAACAGCGGCATTCTGCTTGGAGCCAGTATCTACGCAGCCTGTAGGCATTCAGTGCGCGACCTATCAAGCGGCACTCGCCTCATTGGTAGGATTCAAATAGCAGGCCATCTCCCGTTCGACAACGTCGATCTCATTTAGCCCCCAATTTGTCAGGGGCGCGGAAGGTTTGCCGGTCGACGCAAAACTCGCCGCCAGCAGACGGGTCATCAGCGTCTTTGCCAAGTCCAGTTGCTTCTGAAGCTCCTGAGCCGCGCGATCAGCCTTATCCAGGCGCTGTTGCAGGGCATCGCGCCCGGCAGTGATCTGTCCGATACTGGCCACCGTTTCATGTGGGTCGACCATCGCTGCCGCTTTTTCTTCCAAAGATTTATCACTCATCAATGTGCTCGTTCGCTCAGGTTCAAGGTCAGGCGCGCGCAGGCCTTGCCTCACTGAGATCGGCACGAGAGTTTATTCCTACAGTTTTCTATCGCACTGACGCGCAAGGCGCCGACCAACGGCAGCGTAACCCATCAGCGAACCCAGCCTAGTTGTGGGTAATTGCACGGACTTGCCCACCCATTTGCATTCGACCTGACCAATCATTTGCATCGGATTTGACCATCACGCTGCGTGGCCATGACCGGCAGAAGCCATTCATAAAGTCCCCATTTTCACGTAAACCGTTGTAGCGTTGCATCGCCACCGGGTTGGCCAGTTTGACCTCGAAGCCGGCCGTCTTGAGGCCATCGACCAGCCAGTACCAGTTGTATGTCGACTCGACCACGACACCGAGCAGTTCGGCACGGTGCGGTTCGAGTAGCGGGAGAATCTGCGTCAGCTCATTGGGGCAGCGCCGACTGACCAGGACCCGGTCCGTTTCGTCGGTAACCACCACAACACTGTTGTTCGAATGCAGGTCTATGCCACAGAGTTTCATCACGGCCTCCTCACAGCAAAAGTCTAAGTTCGCACCTTGAATTTTGCGCCACCTCCGTGAGGTGGGGAGGCCGGCCAGATGATTCTCAGATTTATTTTTCAGAAAATAGATCCGTCCCCATTTTTGCTCGTCCCCATTTTTGCTGTTTTGTCGGTGCCGGCGGTTTGGGGCAGATGCTCTATGTCAGCCTCAGCCTGTTCCAGGAAGCCCAGGCCAGCACGGTGATCCTGGCCATGTTGCTGTTGGTGTTTGCCGTTGATGGGTTGAGCAGTTGGAGTCGTCAGCGGTGGGTCAAGGCGTGATTGCGAGTCTTCTGGAGATTTGACGACCAGGCAAGTTGTCAATTTGCTTGTAGCAAGAGGGCCTCAATGAGGCCCTCATCGCTAAAGCGTAGTTGTACTCGGTGCGCCACTACTGGCTCGCGGTGACCGTGACCGCTGCCGAGACCGCCACGGACACCGTCGCCGGTGCCGACTCCGCGCCCTTGGCATCGGCGGCTTTATAGATAAAGGTCGCAGTGAACGGCGCTACGACCGTGGCCGGTGGTGTGTAGGTCACGCGCGTACCATCGGTGCTGACCACGCCCTTGCCGGAGTCCGGTTGCTCCAGCCCCACCACTCTAAGTGGCACGTTACCGTCAGGGTCGGTGTCGTTGGCCAGGACGTTGATGGGCAGCGGTTGGCCGGTGCTGCTGATGGCACTGTCGGGGTTGGCGATCGGGTTTTGGTTATTGCCGTCGTTATTGGCACGGGTATCGCCGGTGCGGAAGGTTGGCAGCGCGGCGGAGTTGACGTAGGTGACGCCGTCCCAGCCGGGTATGGGGGCTGGCATCAACTGGAACTGGCCGGGGTGCTCGACATCCCAGCGCAGCAGCATGGACGTGTCCTCGTGCTGGGTGTTGTGGCAGTGCTCCATGTAGGTTCCGGCGAATTCCCGGAAGCGGATGGCCATTTTCACGTCCACCGAGCTGTCGATGCCATCGCCGACGCGATAGACGTCCTTTCGGGCCCATTTTTCCCATTCCGGCGGTGGGTTGCCATCACGGCTGAGGATGATCCCCTCTTCGAAGTGCACGTGCACCGGGTGGTTCCAGCCGTTGCCGCCGCTCATGATTCTCCACACTTCCAGGGTGCCGTCACCGGAGAACCCGGCAGGGGTTGGGCCGTTGGCCAGTTGCGGAGCGGCGCTGATGACTCGAGGGTCCATGGGGAAGCCGAATTCACCACCGTCGGTCTTGATCGTCCAGGGGGTTTCGTCGGTGCCGTCGGAGCGGCCGAAGCTGAACTCGCGATGCCGCGCCACCTTGAGCCTGGCCTGCACCGCCGGGTCGTCGCGGTTGAGGGTCAGCGGGATCATGGTCTTGCCGGCCGGTTTGCCCGGTTTGGCGGGCTCATAGTCGGCGGGGTTCATGCTCACGTCCTGGCCGGCATAAGGCTGGACCACCAGCTGCAGGAACTTGCCCACCCCCGGGTCGCCGCCGACCCATTCCGGCCCTTTGCTGCCCAGCCTGATCACCGCCTTGTACGTCCCGGACAGGACGTCGGCCAGGCTCAGCAGTGTAGCTGTCGGCTTCTTGCCGTTCTGGTGCTCCAACAGGTTGACGAAGTACAGCTTGTCGCCGGTGTTGATCCCGTTTTTCGCGAAATTGACGATGATGTCGTAACGTTCGGCGATGCCCTGGGTGGGCAGGATGGCGTTGTGGTCCTGGGGATCGCCGTTACCGTCCAGGTCCATGCTGCCGTCGAACGGCACGGCGTGTTCCATCAGGTTGCCGTCGTTGGCGATCAAGTGGAACGGCACGCGGCTATAAGACAGGCCGGAACCGGCCGGGCCAGGGAATTCGCCGCCGCTGCCGGCGACTTCACGCACCAGTGCAATCCTGAGGTAGCGCGACACCGAGCCGTTGAGGATACGGAAGCGATAGCTGCGCGCCCGCACGTTCAGGCTCGGCTGGTACTGCCAGTTGACCAGGACCTGATCGCCGAGAAAACCGTCGGTGTTGAACGGGTTGAACCAGAGCTGGCCGTTCTGATCCCAGGCCTTGTCGGCCACCATCAGGTTCACATCGTAGTCGCGGTTACCCCAGGGCAATGCCGAACCGCTGGGCAGGCGCAGGTTGACGCCGTCTTCGAAGGCTTCGTTACCGCGATCCAGGGCGCTGTAGTAATTCATCATCACCGCGTTGCCCTTGTAGACGTTCTGCGCGGTGAAATCGAGCATGTGGTCATGGAACCAGTGGGTGCTCATG
>NZ_JBFULI010000086.1:0-14490 GCF_056400405.1 Pseudomonas sp. P5_B3
GCTTGGCCTGCAACAACGCTCAAGCTCCGAATTGATGTGGGCCGGACTGGCCCCATCGCGAGCAAGCTCGCTCCCACAGGTTTTTCGTTCAGCACACGACCTCAGCCATCCCGCAAATCCCTGTGGGAGCGAGCTTGCTCGCGATGGCGTCCGYCAAAACACCACACATTACCCAGCATCCACAAAAAAGGGCGAACCTGTGAGGGTTCGCCCTTTTGCGTTTGCCCGTCAGCCGTTACAGCTTGGCCTGCAACAACGCCTCGAGCTTCTCCTGATCCCGCGCGAACTGACGAATCCCCTCAGCCAGCTTCTCGGTCGCCATCGCATCTTCGTTGGACAACCAGCGGAACTGCGCCTCGTTGAGGCTCAGGCGCGCTTCACCGGCATTGCCTGGCGCCAGCTTGCGTTCCAGCTTGCCGGTATCCGCGGCCAGCTTGTCGATCAGGTCCGGGCTGATAGTCAGGCGGTCGCAGCCGGCCAGTTGCTCGATCTGGCCCAGATTGCGGAAGCTCGCCCCCATGACCACGGTCTTGTAGTCATTGGCCTTGTAGTAGTTGTAGATGCGTGTCACCGACTGCACGCCTGGATCATCGGCGCCGGTGTAGTCGTTGCCGTTGGCTTTCTTGTACCAGTCGTAGATGCGGCCTACGAATGGCGAAATCAGGAACACCCCGGCATCGGCGCAAGCGGCTGCCTGGGCGAAGGAGAACAGCAGGGTCAGGTTGGTCTGGATGCCTTCCTTCTCCAGGATCTCGGCAGCGCGGATGCCTTCCCAGGTGGACGCGATCTTGATCAGCACGCGGTCGCGGCCAATACCGGCCTTGTCGTACAGCTCGATCAGGCGATGCGCACGCTTCAACACGGCGTCAGTGTCGAACGACAGGCGCGCATCCACTTCGGTGGAAATACGGCCCGGGATCACTTTCAGGATTTCTTGCCCCACGGCCACGCCAAAACGGTCGCTGGCCAGGCCCACATCGCCCTTACAGTCATTGACGCAGGCGTTCAGCAGCTCGGCATACGCCGGAATGGCCGCGGCCTTGAGCAGCAGGGAAGGGTTGGTGGTGGCGTCCACGGGTTTAACGCGAGCGATAGCTTCGAAGTCGCCGGTGTCGGCAACCACGGTGGTCATTTGTTTAAGTTGTTCCAGCTTGGAAGTCATGGGCGTGCTCTGTCCTATGGGTCTGATGACATTACCCGAGCGCTGACAGCCACTCAAGGGCGCGTACGTGTATCAATGCCCCCTGCGGCAACAACCTGAAAACAGGTGTTTGAAAGGTGGGGCGCGGTGTCGATAAATAGGATGCCAGGCGGGCTCACAGGTTCAACTGATCTGACGGTCAGCGCCTTGCAACCAGATCATCTGACGCCTGAATCCCCTGATAACGCTCGCGGCACCTTGCGTGCAATTACCGATATCGTTGAAGTCTATATAGTTCGATTGCAGGCTCAATTATTGTTATAAAAAGTCAATTAATACACTGGCAAAGTTAGTCTTCGCGCTAACAAATGTAATGTTATTTATCAGGCGTTTTGATCGTTAGAATACGTCCAGTACATATATGGAATAAAGTGTAATGTAATAATTGGGAATGTGTGTTTGTAGAAATAACTTCACAGCGTGAAGAGGTATATGTTTTTGGATGCGTTTGATGATTTGATGCTTGGCTACGCACTAAAAAAATTGACCGAGGTGTTTGAAGAAATCGAGGAGGTTTCGAAAAACACCGCTTCGGACAAGGCAACGTGCGTGCTGGGTATCAGACAATCCAAAGCCGCAAAAAAAATCCCCGTCTGGCTGGGGCGTCTGAGAGGCAGCACCCCTTATCAAGTCACGCATGCTCTGATCGATCAGATGCACGCCTCTCGAAAACTCGACCGCGACCTGCGCTTCGCGGCACAAGCTGCCTTGCTCGAAGCCCTGATAGAGGACGGACTGGCAATGCACATCGCGAGCTATTCAGTGGTTGTCGTAGAGAATCGCCTGAAGTGCTTTTTGGATCGATGAGCGTTGTACCTACTGAACACGCGCCCAGTGCCCATTGCACTGGGAAATTGCACGAGGCGTGAGGAAGTAGATTGGAGTCAAAACTGTACATCGCACAATACGCCGGCATCACCGTCATGCTTCCAGCAGCCATGGTCGTCGCCGGTTGGCTGTGGTGCATGGCATCCAGAAAACTCGCGCTCTTATGGCTAGGCGTACTGTTCGTAGCCTATTTTGTCGTAGGTCTCAGTAAAGTGTTGTTCAAGGGCTGGGGAATCGGCCTGGAAAGCCTGGATATCGCGGTCATCAGCGGCCACGCAATGAACGCCTGCCTGGTGTCGACCGTGGTCCTGAGTTTGCTATTGCGCCAACTGGATCATCGGCTTCGATGGCTGGCACTGGGGGTGGGGCTGCTGTCGACCTGGTGGTTCAGCGTCCAGTATGTCGGGCGGACGATTCATCCTCTGCCGGAAGCGATTGCCGGGGCGGTCGTGGGGTCAGCCGCGGCGTGCGTATTTCTTTTCAGGCTGGAGCGAAAGGAAATCCGCAAAATTCCCCGGACGGCCCTCATGCTGGGGCTCGCGATTATCATGCTGAGTACGAGCATTCCAAAATATACAGCCGAGAGGCTCTTGAGCTCTTTCGCAGTCACTCTTTCCGGGGCGGAAAAGGCAATCAAGCAGCCTCACTGGCGCACTCGCGGAGAATCGTCAAGGTTGTAGATTTTGCTTCGATTGTGAGTTCTGGCGAAGTGGCGTCACCAGAATTCACTACTATTTTTTCTCTTCGATCCGATCCAGCAGCTCTGCAGTTTTTTTCTGCATCAGTGCAACATCGCCACGACTCTCAACCTTCAACAGGATCTCGCTCCCCGCTGGGCAGATCTTGAAGCGCCATTCAGAGAACGTCAGGCTCAGGCCGTCGCTGTCATCCACATCCAGTGCTTCACTGGCATACAGGGTCCGCAAGTGGTCGAGTACCGCAATAGGATTACCGACCATGCACCGAATATCACCCGAGGAAGGAAAGAGCCCGATGCGCTCCACCAACAACTTTGGCTGTGGGGTGATAGTAGGGAGAACGCTTTCGTATGTCCGCAACCAGGCCATCAATCCACTGTTGCCCTCGGTGAACTTCTGCCCAAAAACCATATTGCCCGGTGCAAAAGGGTCCAGCGATTTATAGACAGAGTCGATCGGTGATCTGGAAGCGTTCATAGTGGTCTGCCTTGAAAAAGATGGATGGCCGCTCGAAAACGCGGCACCCAAGAGCTAAAAAATACCGGTTACAGGCCTTTCTTGTACAAATTCTCATAACAAAAATTGGTCGCGTCGATATAACCTTCCGCTCCGCCGCAGTCAAAGCGGTGACCTTCGAATTTGTAAGCCAATACACAGCCGCTTTGTGCCTGCTTCATCAACGCATCAGTGATCTGGATTTCACCGCCCTTGCCAGGCTCGGTATCAGCAATCAAGTCAAAGATATCGGCCGTCAGAATGTAACGACCAATAATGGCCAGATTGGACGGAGCATCTTCCGGTTTAGGCTTTTCAACCATGTTGGTGACCCGGTAAACACCTTCGCGAATCTGCTCGCCAGCGATGATGCCGTACTTGTGCGTCTGGTCGTTGGGCACTTCCTGGATGGCCACGATCGAGCAACGGAACTGCTTATAGAGCGCGATCATCTGCGACAGCACACCATCGCCTTCCAGGTTCAAACACAGGTCGTCAGCCAGCACCACTGCAAAGGGTTCGTCACCGATCAACGGCTGACCAGAGAGAATGGCGTGTCCAAGCCCCTTCATTTCTACCTGACGGGTGTAAGAGAACGTGCATGTCTCCATCAACTCCCGAGTGCCCAACAGGAATTTCTCTTTTTCGGTACCGCGAATCTGATGTTCCAGCTCGTAGCTGATATCGAAGTGATCTTCCAAAGCCCGCTTGCCACGACCGGTAACGATCGCCATATGCTGAAGACCCGCATCCCGCGCTTCCTCTACGCCGTACTGGATCAGAGGTTTATTCACAACCGGCAGCATTTCCTTGGGCATGGCCTTTGTGGCAGGCAGAAAGCGCGTGCCATAGCCGGCAGCTGGGAACAGACATTTACGGATCATAGAAGCGTCCTTTATTCCAATGTATAAGAGAAACCGTCATTTACTGCGGACAGCACTAAGATGCCCCCGCCAATAGGCAGAGCCTCTCAACTCTCGCTATGCTCATGGACGAAGCCATGGTCTTAAGTGCCTGGGAACCCGGCGGACTGTTTGACTGGCTGCACCCAACGCCACGCAATCAAGCCGATCAACACACCGACAGCATTGGCCAAGGCGTCGTAAGGTGATGCCGTGCGCAGCGGCATCAGTGCTTGTGCATATTCGATCAGGATCCCCGTCAGCAGACAGCCCAAGGCAATCCAGCGCGCCTTGACCCCCATGAATGCCAGTTGGCAACTAAAAGACAACGCGAAAAAACCAACCAGGTGATGCAGCTTGTCTTCCTGGGCAAAGGCTTCGGGAACCGGTTGCGCTCGCAAAGCGGCGGTCAGCAAGACCACACTGACGCTGATGAAAAACAGCGTGCGTATGCTTTGGGAAAGTTGTGTGACACCCAGGAGTAACGACCTCATTCGGTGATTTTCTCAAAGTTCTTATAGAACGCATCTTTGTCGCGGCCATTGGTCATTGTGTACAGCGAATATTGGCGGTTAAGACGCGCGCCACCATCGCGGGTCAAAGGAGCCCAGACCAGATTGGCGCGACGCATCGTGGAAACGCTCATCAACTCGTCGAAGGGGACCGAGATATAGATACCTTTGTCGAAGCTACCCTCGCCGAACTCTTCTGCCGAAGCCGTGGTGCGGGTGACCCAGCCACCGAACCTCACGCCGTTACTGAACTCATGCGACACATCAAACGTGGCACCCCAATCGCGCGCCAGGTAACGCCCGACACTGACCGCCGCCTGCAAATCGAACGGCAGTTCGGTATAGGTGGTGATGTGACCGGTCACGGTCTTGTAATCGCGCAGACCAAAACCCTGGTCAAAGTCACGCTGGCGTACATAGTTCAAATCAGCACCCAGGGCCCAGCGCTCGCCCATCGGGCGGTACAGCAATTCACCGCCGACCCCGGCGAACATTGACTCCAGATAACCGCCATACACCATGCCAAACAAGTCTTGATCCAGCTGCTTGGCATGGTTGAGCTGAAATGTCGGCATCGTTACATCAGAGGTGATGACGTACTTGCGCAAATCGGTCCGCACTCGGGGCAGATTGCTCGGCGCGTCGTACTTGAACTTTTCAAAGTTGTTCAGCAGATTGGTGCTGATGACCCCGCTCGTCCACGTACTGCGGGTAAAGCGGTATTCTGCGTCCACATCAGCAGTCAGCTGGTACAGCATGCCGTCGGGACCGCCAATGTTTTGCTTGTAACCCAAGCCGATACCATAGGTAAAACGCTCGAGGGCCTGGGTGTACAGCGTGTTTTCAATGTGTGGCGTGGCCCGGTTCAATTCGGTGGTGCGGTGCAGGTCTGTGAGGTCTTGTTGGTTGTTCACCACGGCCCGGAAGGTGTCGCGCGGCACACTGACTTCGTCCACAGGCATGTCGTAACGCTTGTTCACCATCGTGAACCAGTCGATTTCGTCATTCGCGCTGTTGTCCAGAATCCGGCTGGCCCGGCCCACACCTTTGGCGGAGTAGAAATAGCGCGACTGCTCGCCATACACAATCAGCTCGGAATCGCGCTGAGCAATACGCTCGACCTTATAACCTGAGTTGTTTTCCAGCCGTTTGGAAACTCCCGCCCAGTCGACCTGGTCGAGCGGCGTGGTTGGCTCGCGTGCCGGCAGCGCTTCGACAGCGGGGTCGTAGCGCTTGGCCGGCGCCTTGCGGCTGGCGAAATTGGTATGAAAAGTAATACCGAACAACGCGGTGTTGCCGCGCTCCCAACCGGCGGTCAAATCGACGGAGTCAGTTAGCTTGAACACCGCCCCGATGTTGATGGGCGAGTCCTGCTTCAGGCTACTGTTGAATGGCTCGTGCTTGTAGTCGTTACCGTCGAACTCGAGTTTCAAGCTCAAGGGCGACCAGGGCGTCTGATAGGACACACCGCCAAACAACGCGGGCGAGCCTCGAAAATACAAGTTGGTATTGACGTTGCCCGCGTCCGCGCCCGTGTTTACCGGGCGTGTATCAAAGCGCTCATCGAGGTACCCCAGCGGGTTTTCTAAATCCCCGCGGTTACCGATGTAGCCCCAAGCAATGCCCAGGCTGAAATCCAGATCGTAGTAACGTTTGTTCGCCACAAAGTATTCGCTGGAAAACAGGCCGGTGCCCCCAACGTCCCGAAAGCCGAGCGCGACCTCGGGCAACCAGTGGCTTTCTTGCCAGAGGCGGGCTTTGACATCGACCGCCTTGTCTTTATAGACCTGGTCGCCGCTTAATGCCTCGGTCCCGTATTTTTGGTTGCCGATAGCGGTATAACGGAAACTGCCTTCCAGCCAGTCAAGGGGCTGTATTGAAATGCTATAGCGCGAATAGGGGTCGGTCCGGTTGGCGTTCAGGCTGAATTCGCCGGCGGGAGCCATCCGTGCGGTGGGGGTTTGCAGCAAACCCACGCCACCAAAATCACTCTGGGTAAAACGCGGCTCTCCATGAGCCAGGCTGTAGGGCAACAACACTACGGCGGCGAAACGTAACTTCAAGGGGCCACCTCGGGCAGCGGTTGGGTGGCGAGAAACTGGGCAAGTTGCTCGTTTAAGTCGGGTGTGGGCAGGTCCGGATCATCGTTGCGCACGGGCACCAGAATGGTGCTGCCTGCGGCGGCAAACACCCCGTCTTCGCGGTTCCAGGCGGCGTTGCCGACTCGCCTGACCTGGCCATCGGGCTGAATCAACCACAGGTAATCGGCATCGGCGTCGGTCACCGGCAGACAACTTTCAAGATATTCCTGGACGGGCTGCAGGGCGCGATAAGGCAGCGCGCAGGGCTGTTCAACTGCGCCCTGGACAGTGACCGTAGTCGGGCGTAGAGGGTAAATCAGCTGGTCGCCATCACTGAGCGAGTAATTGCGGGCGAACGCAACCTCCAGCGCCACGGGGTCGAGCACCGCGACTCTGCGGCCGGTAACGGGCAGTCGGCTGACCTCTTCCAACAGGCGCGCAGCCAAGGCTGCAAGGCTGCTTTTTTCTTCAAGCAAGGCCCCACGTTGCAGCAATTTCAGATCGAACAGCACACCGGCTTTAAGGCGGATTTGCTGCTCCACCAGTGGCTGGTGCAGCCAGGCGGCGGCCAGCCAGTAACTTTCGGGGTTCGGGCGTCCCTGGCTGACGGCGTCGAGCAAGCGTGTGCCTGGCACGAACGCGAAGGCCCCGGCGTTTTTTACATCACCCGTGACCGTGACAGCGGCCTGAGTCATCGCAGAACTGGCCAGCAACAGGCAAGCCGACAGCGTTTTCGAATATCTCACCGAGCCGTCTCCCGGTCAGGGCGCAATTGCACAATCTTCAAGAAAAGTTCCGGCGTGAGATGTTGTTCGCTCTGCAGGATCAAGCCATCGTCAGGCCTGACCCAAAAACGGTTGGTGGCCTTGAATCCCAGCTCGGGTATGTCGATGCGTTCGTCAATGCGCTGCAACGCATAGTCCTTGTCCAGGATGGTGACGGTTTCGATGGCCTGTCGACTGAAGCGACTGTTGACCGCCAGTCCGACCCGCGGCCCCTGATAGACATCTATCCAGCGGGTACTGCTGTAACCGTCGGGCAATCGCTGCAAACCAAGCTTGAACGGCGACTCGCCGTCGAAGCGCGTGCCATCGAGATTGATGCCCAGGCCGACGCTGCGCACGACCAGACCATCGCGCATCAACAACACTTGTTTGCCGGAGGCGACCCAGAACTCCAGGTCGCCCTGTTGGCGTAGCTTGGCCAACACACCCTCGCTTTCGTCCGTGGTGACCTTGATCTGCGCATAGGGCACGGCCTCCACTTGCGCCGCAGTCAATTCCAGCGACGGGGCGCCCAGTGTGGAGGCTTTAAAGGTATCCAGGGACGCCTGCATCAACGGATTACAGCCACACAGCAGTAATCCCACCGCCAGGCATGAGCTGTTACGCAAAGTTTTCAAAGCGGCTCAAACCTTATCGACTGCTGGCTTCACTGAGATTGTTTGTGGCCGCCGCTCCAGTACCCAGGATAACGGCCGATGGCAGCAACTGGCTGATCAAGCGGTTCCAGCGGGTCACGCCTGCAGGGCCGACGTAGACAATGTCCTGGGGTTGCAGATCGAAGCGGCTGGCAAGAGCAAACGCGGTTGGCGATTCGGCTTCCAGCTGAAAGACTTTTGCCGGCTCGGTTTCAAGGTTCTCGGCACCTCGAATCACATACAGCGCATTACCATTGGAGGTGGCCTGGTTCAGTCCACCGACCGTTCCGACCGCATCGGCCAGATTCATCCGATTGATTTTGAACGTGAGCGCCCGAGGCTGGCTGACCTCACCCATGACGTAGATCTTTTTCCGGTCGTTGTAGGGCAGGTACAACTGATCGCCGTCTTTCAAATAGACGTTATGCAACTGCGAGCCTTTGCTGTTCAGCGAGTCCAGGTCGAGCGGATACTCACGTCCGTCCCGGGTCAGTGTCAGGCCGGCAAGGTCGGCATTCAATGGATCGACAGTAGCAGTGCCCATGGCTTCGACGACACTGAGCGGCGAAGTGGTAATGGGTTGTTGACCGGCTTTCAAAATTGCACCGGAAATAACGACTTTTTGACTGGCAAAGCGCAAAACACTCAAGTCAACCTGGGGGCTGTCGACGAATTGAGTCAGGCGCTCGGCAATAAAACCGCGAAGCTCCTCGATGGTTTTGCCTTCAGCATGAATATTGCCGATATAGGGGTAAAACATGGTGCCGTCCGGGCGTACCAGGCGGCCGTTCGCATCAATTTGCTGTTGCGGGCCCGATGGCGCAGTCAACTCAGGATGGTCCCACACGGTGATGTACAACACATCATTGGCGCCAATCCGGTAAGCCCCCGGCTTGTACGCCAACAACTCGGCGGGCACCGAGGCTTGCACTTTTGTCGCCGCGTTCTGGGCAATCAGTTTGGGCGTTATCGGAATCAACTCGATCCGAGTGCTTTCCGGTGAGCCTTCACGGCCAACCTGACTGGTATCCAGGTGTTGACCAGGCGAGAACATACAGCCCTGCAGGGCAACACCTGCAAGCACAGCGAGCGACAAACTACGAATCATGATTGAGGACACTTGTGGAGGGAACACATCAGAACGAAACCACCCAGATTGCTCCGGGTGGTAGAAGGCTATCGACCTCGCGGTGCGCTTAGCGTGTACCGGTGGTACCAGTGGTACCGGTAGTGCCAGTAGTGCCGCCGTCATTGTTGCTTCCGCCACCACTGGATGACAGTGCAGCAGCTCCGGCTATAACCGCGGCACCGATGCCCAGAGCAGTCCCTGTGGTCAGGCTGCCCACGAGAGGGGTGTTCAGACTCAAAGGAGCGTTTGCTGCGGGTTTTGCAGGAGTGCCTGGAGCAGAAGACGCTGCGGGAGGCTCAGCGGCGAAAACGGAGGCACTCAAAGAAAGCATTAGAACGGAAGCAAGTAGTTTGGTCATGGTAGATTCCTTTTTGATGCATCGTCGGTATTGGCGGTGAAGCTAAGAAGCGAGCGTGCAAGGCCAAAAACTCTGAGCGTCCAGTAGCGTTAAGTATAGTTATTGATTCGAGCTCGATGAGAGTTGACCTCTGGGTCATTCCTCAGTGAGATTTATCTTGCGATCATTRCCTCAAGAATACCTGTGTAGGATGCCTAACAGGTCTGACGTTTTCTAACGTACTTGCTGTTTCTAACAGTCGTTATTGGGTATGTGGTGCCAATGTAATGGTTCACGTCTGATCGCTACGCCATACGAGAGATGCTACCGGCCATAACCTTGTGGGTTAGCAGCTTGCCAACGCCAAGTATCGGTCATCATTTCCGGCAACCCGCGCTTGGCCTTCCAGTCCAATTCATTGGCGGCTTTTGTGGGGTCGGCCCAGCACTCGGCAATATCTCCGGGACGACGCTCAACCAATTTGTAAGGCACGGCCCGACCACTTGCCTCCTCGAATGCCCGAATCATTTCCAGCACGCTGTAACCGATACCGGTGCCCAAGTTCCAGATGTTCACCCCGGTTTTTTGGAGGACTGTCCGTAGCGCGCACAAATGCCCATCGGCCAGATCCTGCACGTGGATGTAGTCGCGCACCCCGGTACCATCCTGCGTCGGGTAATCGGCACCGAACACCGATAACTGCTTGAGCTTGCCAATGGCCACCTGGCTGACATAGGGCAGGAGGTTGTTCGGCAGGCCATTGGGATCTTCGCCAATCAGCCCGCTTTGGTGTGCACCCACCGGGTTAAAGTAGCGGAGCAGGGCGACGCTCCACCGCGGGTCTGATTTCGCCAGATCCTGCAACAGATCCTCGACCATCAGCTTGGAGCGACCATAGGGATTGGTCGGCACGCCAGTGGGGAAATCCTCCCGGATCGGCATCTGCGTCGGCTCGCCATACACCGTGGCGGAAGAGCTGAACACAAAATTGAAAACTCCGGCGTGGGCCATTGCCTGACACAGGGTGACACTGCCTGCGACATTGTTGTCATAGTAGTCGAGCGGTTTGCGGACACTTTCCCCCACCGATTTTAAACCGGCGAAATGTAATACCGCGCTGATCCTCTGCGAAGCGAACAGCTCATCCAGCAGCGCACGGTCGCGAATATCCCCCTGAATAAATTCGGGCAACTTTCCACAAATACCCCCCACTCGATGAAGCGACTCCACCGAACTATTACAGAGGTTATCCAACACTATAACGTTGTGTCCCGCTTCGAGCAAAGCGAGTGTGGTGTGCGAACCGATGTAACCGGCACCGCCTGTCACCAAAATTTTTCTAGTCAAAGGAATGAGTCCTTTCAAATGAAGAATAAGAGGGGGAGTAATCGAATCTGAGTTTTCGAGGGCCAAGAGCGCTAGTAAGGATTACTAGGATCGCTTGAATTTTATTGATGAGAGTTTGCGCGTCGATGCTATGTTCGTTTTACCTTCCCTGCGAGCACATCGAAAGACCGAAAGTGACACACAACCGATCGGATCAGCAATTAATAAGGTTTTATTAAGTCGGCGACGTGGTTGTTTGACTTTTTTGGCGACTTTTGACGTGGCATCCTCCTTGGGTCCCAACAAAAAAAGCTGAAGCATGGCTAACCATTCTCACCTGTAGTGAAAAGCAAGCATGAGAGGTGAGGCTAGTGCGCAGCACCAACATCGACTACTTACTTATCGAAAACATGCTTTTAAGTCGGCCATTCAACTCTTCGCTATAGGTAGAAGGAGCTAGAAACTGTTCGGCGACATCCCCGAAAGGCGTAGTGCAAGCCTCAATGGTAAAAGGCTACTAATTCTTGCTGTCGTGAATTTGCTTGCCGATAAATAAGAAAATCAATATTAAACAGAGTAAAGTTGGTATGAGAGCCAGCATAGACGATGCCGTCGGATAGCTAGGTTTTTTCAATAAAAAGTCAATATCCGCCTGCGGAGAAAGTCAAGTATCTATTTTTTAATTTTGAATAATAAAGCGTCGTAAGTGAATAAGAATATGAACTTTACGAAATCCAAGGTGTATCGTCTGTATAATTTTGGCTCATCTTTAATTCTGAAGGCCCAACGCAAGTTTAGTTTGTCAATCCAAGCAGGATAGTAACTAAGTCCCGATTTGGCTGTTTGGTGAAAGAATCCGCCACTTGTATAGCCACAACCGTTCCACCCTGCTTTTTTAAGATCAATAAGAAATTGCTCTTGGTAAGGAGTGCCCATGCTGGCAATTAAAAAATCTGGATTCTTCAGGACTATTTTTTTTAGTTCTCGCTCCCTTTCTAAAGATGAAGAAAAAAAGCCATGTCTTATACCGGCAACCTGTAACTGCGGATACCCTTCGATAAATTTACCTACAGCCGCCTCTGCGATGCCAGGTTCGCCACCTATGAAATAAATATCCTTGTTCTCCACCACCGCTCGGCTAAATACTTGCGGGGCAAGGGAGGTCATATCGAAGCTTTTACGTTTTTTATCAATGCCTATGATGCGTAAGAAGAGGCAGAGAACTATACCGTCGCAGTGGATTTCATGAAATTCATGGAAGAGCTCAGGGGTTTTCCTCGCCAAGGAGTATGAATAATGATTGAGGAAGGTAAATAGCTTCGGACCTTCAGTGTTTTTTTTCTGGCTTTGTATTAAATTAATAAGCAAGTCGGCCACTTTATAGGTAAATGGATATGAGGCGCCCGTAATCATCTATTGCGTTTTATCAGTGCGCTTTACGGGTAGGGGAATGCTAAAACTAGTGTCATAGCAGAATGAACACCAAGCTTAATTTTCATTTAGGTAGCTTGTGCGCCAGTGGGGTTGCTGAGATCGAGCGATTTCTGTTTGGGTTTTTTTTAAATTTATATTATAGACTACAATCATGCCRAACAAAAACCAAGGGTAGCTCCAAGTGTAGGATCGAGAAAACGCTATTTGTAAAACAATGTATGTGGACAGTAGAATTATTGCTCTAAGCTGTGGGGAATGTTCAGGCAAACTCTTCTTCAGCATGTTTTTTATTGATAGTTTTAAAGGTGTAATGAGAAAGAGGGTAATGGCAAAAATAAATGCAATTATTCCGTATACCTGCCAGAAAGAAAGTATGTTGTGCATATACGCGCCATGATTGCCAAAATCTCTGTGTATAGAGTTATAGCCACCCATGACTGGGTTTGCGGAAATATGGGATAAGCCTGCGTCGAATTGAATCATTCGCCCTATATATGAACCATCATTCGTGTAGTCCGTGCTGAAAAAAGCCAACATACGAGAACCTTCAGCATCGTTGGCTTGAGATGCTAGAAGCAAGATGAATCCCGCGATTGTTGCAGCAATGATAAGCGCGACTTTCCAACGAAAAGAGCTTTTCGTTAGTAATGGTAAAATAAAAGAAATTCCAAATAGAACCATAGAAGCTCGAGAATTTAGAAAGTATAAAGTCAGGAAGGATATTAGGAAAGTTCCGAGAAAAAGGCTGTTTTTTCTTTGTGTTGAAATTGTGATTATTGCGATTACTGCATATAAGTCTGCAAATATCAAATATATACTTCTTTTATCATCAATTGTTGATGAAAAATCGATGCTTAGTGTTTTGAAATCTAATACTGATAGATAAAACAAAGTTATCGCCAGCCAGGTAAAGAAAGGGGCTCGATGTTTTTGGGTTCTAAATATGTAAGTCATTACAAGCATGCCTATAATGAACCACGCGATGTTGTTTGCTAAGGCGCCCAGATTGTATTGAAAAAGCCCGCGCCCATAGCTGTCAATTCTATCACCCATAGAAAAATTCGTGATCTGCACTAATAGCATGTATGTGGTAAATATAAAAAAGGGTATTAGATATTTAAGTGTTTTCTTTGTAGGGGTGAGGTTTTTTCTGTACGGGGATGAAAAAATAGCGAAAATAGTGATTATAACGCCTGTTAGGGTGATAAATGATAAATATATAAGAGGTGCATAGCCATTTAGGCTAAGCCATAAATGAAATGGTATTAAGAAGAATACATAATTTATAAGAAAGGTAGATGAGTATAAGTATTTTAGCATGTCTGGCTGCTGTGCTTAATACTGGCTTGCCGATATAGGAGTATTGCCAGCTCGGTTAATAGGAGGTTAGCGGCTTTTTCAATGATTCGATGAGCTGACGGTGTACTTCAATATGTTAATTTCTGGTTAGGTTTTTAGTGTACATCATTGATTTCGATTTGTAATCTAGATGCTGCAGAGCAAAAGCCCTAAGTGTTTCTGGCTCGTTGCTAATGCTGGTGTACGATTTATGCCATTCCAGAAGATTTTCGATGTCAATTGCGGAGTCATCAGCAGGTGAGCCGTAAATAAACTCAAGGGTGTGTGGTATATCTGGATCTTCAGCTGAAACTAGTATCGGAAATCCACGAGATAAGTACTCTCTGCTTTTGAGATCGGACGCTATTCTCAATCCTTTGCGATGTACACCTAAAGAAGCAACAGCTACATCTGCTTCATCGAAAATGTCGGTTAATGCCTGACCGCTCAGTGTACCTTTGAAATGGATGTACTGGGCAACTTCCAAGTCGTGGGCCATCGTTTTGAGATTTTGTTCTACGCTGCCACTGCCAACAATAATGAAGTTGACGTTGGTTTTTTGTTTTGAATTAATATTCTTGTAGTAATTGCTTATTCCTTGAATTACACGGTCATATCCATGCCACTTTTCAAGTGCAGCCACACCAATAAGAGTTAATGAGTCTGATTGTGTGTTTTTTTTATTTCTTAATTTGATGGATGATACATCAACCCCATTAGCGCCCATGAAGGTTTTTCTTTTAATACCTAATAAAAATCGAGGAGACTCTTCGCTATACTGAATAACTC
>NZ_JBFULI010000087.1:0-14174 GCF_056400405.1 Pseudomonas sp. P5_B3
TGCGGGGCCGTCGATGCAGGGTTTGTCACGCAATGGGGCTTTCCAATCCGAGGTCCAGCGAATGGCTGTGGCCTGCATCTCGTAGGACGTGCCGCTGCCGCTGCCGAACGCTTCTTCCTCCAGGCTGCTGTGTTGTTTGCCTGCGTGGGTGATGGCGATGGTGCGCCAGCGGTCGTTGAAGTCTTCGCGCGGATGCTCGTTGAGGTCGAACGCCAACCCCGGTTGCAGGCGCGCATCGTCACCTGCCAGATGCGCCAGCTTGGCGTCGTTGCGTAGCGCCGCCAGGCGCGTCTTGGTGAAGGGCTTGCCGGCAATATCGCGCTTGTAGCGGCCGGGATAATCGTAGCGTTCGTAATCCTTGTGCTGGTTGTTCAGGTCCTGGTCGCCGGTGGCGGTGTGCTGCTGGTTGTAGTACGGATGGGTGAAGGTGTAGTCGCGCTGTACCTGGCGTGCGGTGCGCACTTGTTCGGTGTAGTGGAAGCGGGTCAACGCCGGTTCCATGGAATCGCCACCCCCCATGGGCTGGTAGAGCACCGGRCAWTCGGTGTGGGTGCCAATGGTGCCSAGGCCACCGACGCGGTCGGTGAGGACGAGGGTGTGGCCGTCGGCGCGGTGTTCGAAGGTGTAGAGCAGGCCTTCTTCGGCGGCGAGGCGGGCGATGAAATCGAGGTCGGTTTCACCGGCCTGCACGCAGTATTCACGGGGTTGGTGTTCGAAGCAGATTTCAGTGCGGATGTCGGTGAGTTTTTGCTCGGTGAGCACGCTGGTGATGATGTCGGGCACGGTCTGGCCCTGGAAAATCCGCCAGTTGGAACGCAGGTTGAAACGCGCCAGGGTCGGTTCGACCACGGCGGTGTAGCGGGTGCGGCGAAAGCCGGTGTCACCCTGGCTGAACAGGCTGACCAAACCGTGGACGTAGCGCACCGGCGTCTCGCCACGCCATAGGGTGAACAGCCCCGCCAGATCGAGCACCCGATTGAAGTCGATAGCGGCATTGTGGCTGGCCAGTTCCAGTTCGAGTTTGAACGGCCGGGACAGACCTTCTTCGAGGGTGAACGAGACCACCTCGAAGGCATCGCCTTCCAAGGGCTCGAAGGTGAAACGCAGGTCGCTTTGGCGGGGCATGGGGCTTCCTTGTCGAGAGTGTGAATGTCAGTCGATCAACCAGCTGCTATCACCGTTTTCCAATTTTCCATCGTGATCGGTGGTATCGCCGACACGGGCTACTGGCTGTCCGTTGACGGTCATCGAGGGCGAGCCGCTGGTGATGACGGCGCCGCATCCAAGGGTGTCGCCGACACGGGCGACGGCGCGGCCGTTTACGGTCACGTTGCGCGTACCACTGTCGACGGTGGTGGGGCCACACAAAGGGCAATCATGGTCGTGTCCGACCAGAACGACGGCTGGCATAGAGCCTCCTGATAAGTATTGAGTCAGTGAAGGCTCCGCCGCTGCACGCACCGCAGCGACGGAACGGGGCCCGCTCTTAGCCGGCTTCTGCCGGTTTACGCCAGTCATCCGAGGCTTCGGTGCCGGACACTTTGTGGGTCCAGCTGACCTTGCGATAAGACAGGCTGGTCTTGATCAGTTGGGTGTAGTTTTCGTTTTCGCTGTCCTGGGCGTGGGGCAGTACGGTGTGGATCCCGACGACGGTGGCGTCTTCCAGCTTGGTGGTGAAGAAGTGCTCCTGCTTGCCGTCGCCCGAGGTGCGGAACCACCTGACCTCGACGGTCGGCAGCATTTCGCCGGTGGCCAAGGCTTGATAGAGCATCGGTGAGGCTTTGTTCAGTGCGCTGGTGAAGGTCAGTGGTTTATGCACGCGCTGGCCCGCGGGCTGGCCGCTTTGTGGGTCGGTGGGCGCGGCGATTTGGTGGTCGACTTCCTGGGCGAGGATTTCGTCTTCGTGGCCTTCCACATAAACGTTGCCCACCGAGTCAGCAGTGAACGCGCCCTTGGTGATGTGGCCCTGGGTTTTGCCGTGGATGCTGATGTACGCAGGTGTTGGCATGACAAGCTCCTTGTCGCGATCAAGTGAACGGCCCCTGGGGGCCGCAGGTTATGGCCGACACGGCCATGGCTTTGCAGGCGCTCGGGATGAGCGCGCTGAAAATCGGTTACAGGTGCAGCACCCGCTCCAGCGACTCCAGCACTTGCTGGGTGATGGCGTTCAGGCGGATCGAGTAGATCGTGTAGGCGACCGTCAGCACGACGGCGGCCATGGCCCACGGCGTCCACAACGGCCAGGCGCGTTTGATCCGGTAGTTGCGCGGGGCGACGTTTTTCAGCGGGTCGGTCAGGCGCTTGGGTGTCTCGCCGCGCAGGGGGCGCAACAGGCCGTGCAGTTGGGTGATGATCTTCTGTATTTCGTCATCGCCCTTGATATGGGCGCCGTATTTGCCTTTGAGACCGGAGATCAGGCACTGGTACATGAACTCCAGCACATGCTGGTACCTGGCCGCTTCGGGGATCATGTTGTTCATCACGGTGAAGAATTTTTCGCCGCCCCAGGTTTCTTGATGAAACTTGCTTAGCAGCGAGCGTGCGCTCCATGTGGAAGACTTGCCCCAGGAAGTGCTCATGGCCACTTCGTCGAGCAACAGGCACAGGCTGTAGGAGTAGGCCTTGAGCATGCCGGCGTCGTAGTCGAGCTGGCTGACTTCTTCCATGATCGTGGTGATCTGGTTGCTGACGCTCAGGTACAGCGCAGGTACGTCGTCGTGCTGGTCCAGACGCCGCAGGCGGATGACCAGGCCGATCAGCGGCGTGGCGGCATCGCACAGCGGGTTCCAGGCCAGGCCGCGCATGTCGAATTCAGGGTCGGCCAAGTGTGTTTGGCCGCTGGCAGTGATCGTTTCGCCGTCAAAGTCGATGGCGCCGGAGATCTCCTCGTGACGCCATGAGTCGGGTGTCGTTTTAATCATCTTTTTCACTCCTGATCGCCCAGAACTGCAATTCCAGCTTCGGGAATTCACCGGCAATATGGAAACCAAACCCGCTGCCACTGCTCAGGCTTTGCCAGGCGGGGTGATGGCGGTCGAGTTCGAAGTAGCTGAAACCTGCATGGAACGGCAGGTGCCGCGGCGCCACCGGCAGCGGCCGCAGTGGAATACCCGGCAGTTGCAGGCTGACCAGTTGCTCCAGCCCTTCGGTGGAGGTGATCTTGATCTGCTTGGGCAGTTGCTGACGCAGGGTTTCCGCGGGCAGTTCGGCGCGCACGGCGAGGATGAATTCAGCGTTGTCCAGCAGGCGTTTGTCGTTCAATGCGGCGCTGCGCACGCCGTACCGCTGCTCGACAATCGGCAACGACACCGCACGCGGTTGCAGCACCGTGCCCAAGGCGCGGCGCAAGGTGTGCTCCAGAATCTGGAACGACTCGCGCAGGTTGTCGTGCTGGTAGGCCGGGTATTCCTGGGGTAGGTGGCCTTCATCGGTAAAAGTCACCAGTTCGCCGCAGGCCTGGGCCAGGGCGATGTACAGCTGTTCCGGGTGGACTTGGCGCTGGTGCGCCAGGTGTTGGAACAGCGGGAACAAGCGGTTGAGGGTTTGCAGCAGGTTGAAGTCGGTGACATCTGCCACCCCCGACTGCCCCGGTGAACCGATACGCTGGGCCAGGTTTTTGGCCCGCTCGCGCATCAGCCCGGCCACCTCACCGAGGTAGCGGTGCAGCGCCGGCACCGCTTGCAGGGACAGGCTGGTGGGATAGAAATGCTCGTCCATTACCAGGCTGCCGTCCGGGCGCTTGTCTTTGATCCTGCCCAAGGCGATGCCAGTGAAGGCACTGCGGTCGCTGCGTTCGAGCATCAATTGCAGGTTGGGCACGGCAACGTCCATGCCGACCTGATCGCCGTCATCACTGTGGGTGTCGCGGATTTCCTCGCGGCGGGCGATGTAGCGGCTGTTGCTGTACTGGTCGGGCCAGCGCACTTCGAGGGCGCCGTTGGAGCGCAGCGGCAGGGCCAGATAGACAATCTGATTGACCGCGCTGCTGTCGGCGATTTCCAGCGGGGCGGGCGGCGCCAGATCGTGGGGGATATCGAAGACGCTGCCGTCGGGCATGATTCCGCGTGCCTGGGTAATAGCGACTTTGCCGAAGTTCAGGTATTCGCTGTTCAGGGTCAGCTCGCTGAAGCCATAGAGCGCGTCGTTCAGGCTGTGCAGGCGCTGGTGCACTGCGGCTTCGGCGGCGCGGGCCTGTTGCTGGAAGTGCTGGGGTTTGACGAACAAACCTTCATGCCAGATGACGGCGTTGCGTGAACTCATCGGTAATTACTCGGGGCAAAAGCGGCTGAAAAGGGCGTCATCGGGTTTCTCCTTTGAGGCTGACCTGGGCTGCATCCAACTGCACCAGCACGGCGTATTGGCGGCCCTTGGGTTCGACGCGCAGGCGATGTTTCCACTGGCTGACATCGGCGCTGTGGTAGTTGGCGATCACCGCGATAAACCGGGTGTCCTCATCCAGGGCACGCAGGTCGACGAACTTGAATTGGCCGGGGTTAAGCAGGTAGTCGTCGGCACGGATATAGGTGCTGCCCAGGGTCTTTTTCAGGTCGTCGGCCAGGGCCTGGGGGCTGGCGTTGACCAGCAGCGAATCGTCGGTCAATTCCAAGACTTTGAAGGCGATCGGCGTGGCGACGTGCTGCAGCGCCGGGTTGCCCCAAGGCGTCGTCAGGCTCACGCCTTGGGCGTCGTAATGGCCTAACAGCGCGTCTTCGATAGGCGACATTGGCACCACGGGTTCTGGCTCCAAGGTCAGCGGCGACTGGGCCGGTACATTTTCATAGAGGTGATTGAGCAGGGTTTGCACCTTGTCCGTCAGTGCTTGCGGGCTGGTCGCTTGAACGTTGAGGGTGTAGGGCGAGCGGCTCGCGTCTTCATCCAGAACAGTGCCGGTGCTGATCAGACGCGGGTTGACGTCGTCGCTGGCGTGCAGGCTCAGGGAGTAGTGGCTGGGCTGGTTGTCGGGGCCGCCGACTGGGATCGACGGAGTCCAGATTACCTGGCCGATTTTGCCGAGCATGGTGCAGCCGCCGAGTGCCAGGCAGGCCAGCAACAAGGTGCCCAGGCGCAGGTTGCTGTATAAGCTGGCGGGACTCTTGGGTGCGGTCGCGCAAATGTCAGCAAAAGGATTTAGTGGCGGCATTTCACTCATCGCTCGCAGCGGGTCGCCTTGCTCCGCTAAATCCACGGGCTGGCAAAGGCGCTCGAATTCCGCGCAAGCAGCAGGTTGCGGATCGGGCAGGGGAAGACTCGGCAGATCCTCCAGGTGCCAGGCTTGCATGCCTTCCGGCTGGCCGGTGAACAGTTCATCAAGCGAACGCTGGCCTGGCGCGTGCTCCCCCAGCTGCACCGCGACCCGATACGCACCAATCTGCAACAGGTCGCCATCATTGAGGCTCACCGCAACGTTGCGACCCAACGGCAAATCATGGCCATTGGCGTAGGTGCTGCCACTGCGGTCGATCACGCAGAAGCGCCCCTCGACGACGCGAATATCGCAGTGGTTGGGCTGCACGCTGTTGTGGCGATCCTCCAGGCGCCAGTCCGCCGCGGCGCTGCCGATGCTGCCGCCCTGTGGGCCAAACCGGTGAAGGGGCAAATACCCGTGCAACAACTGCGCAGGATTGCTGATAACCAAAGTCAGCTTCATGCGCGCCCCCGAATCCGAACCACGGAGGGATGACGTTGTTGCTGGTGTTCGATAAAACTGGTCCAGCCCAGGTGGCTCCCGCTGTCACGGAGCAGGTTGAAAGGCGGTACATCCTCCTCGCGCAGCCCCAATTCCAGGTCGTAGGCGGTGACGTCGCGCAGCAAAAAATCCATCAATTGGCGCAACCGTCCAAACTGCTCGCCGCTGGGTAGAAACTCCCGAAAGCGCGCCTGGGTCAGGTTGGGAATGACGAGGGTGAACTTGCTGGCGCGTGTCTTGCTGCGGTCACCCACTACAAAGTCGCTGCCCAAAGTGCCGTTGACCTTGCCCAGCGCCATGCGCTGACGCTGCGGCAAACTCACCGAACGCGCCTCGAATTCACGGATGTTTACGCCGTGCAGGTCGAAGCAATGTTCGACGATGCCGGACACCACTGAGGGCGAGCGGCTACGACTGGCGATCAAGCCTGCAAAGCTCAGCAGCCGACCCCATGGCAGAGGTGTCGCACCGCGCAGGTCGTTGTCATTCAGGCCGATCAGGGAAAACACGTAGCGTGAAAACCGGTCGCTGCCCTCGGCCTGAAAACGGATGTAATAGCGGTACTTGCGCCAGCTGTGATGCAGCAGGGTCAGCAAGCGATGATTGAAAAAGTCCATGAACGCCGGTCGAATACCGCGCTCCTGAGCCTGTTCGTAAGCCAGGCGATCCAGGTAATAACCGGGCAGCGGCGAGTCGGTGCCGTGCAGGCCAAAGAAGCTGGTCTGCAAGCGATAGCGCACCTCTGCGCGATCCTCCTCAAGGCGTACCGCCTCGACCACGTCGGAGGCCGGAAAACCCAGCCCCGCATGGCTTTGCAGGCGCACACGCCGGCGCGCCGCCGCACTCAAGGGTTGCGCCTCCAGGTCATCGCCATGCAAGGCGTGCAGATGCTCCAGCAGACGGTGAAACGAATAGTTCCGCGCGTCGGCCAGCAGTACATCAGCTAGATCACGGGTTGTCTGCCGGTCAACAGTGGCCATTCATAACGCTCGTTGTTGGTGGTATTGATCACTTCCAGGCGATGGAAGGAATTGATGCTCGCGTACAGGGCGAAAAAGTGCGAAAGCACGCTGGCGAACAGGTACAGCTCGCCCTCGCAGAGAAAAGCGTTTTGGTCCAGTTGCAAGCGGGTCTGCAAGCCGCGCACCGGCTGGCCTTTCATGAGCCAGTCGATGGGGGTTGTCACGGCCTCGTGGATGCCGTTGAGGCGTTTGCGCGTGGCGCGGGCCTGTTGCAGGTCGTGCAAAGCGGCGAAGTCATAGGCGCGGATCACCGCCTTGAGCGGCTCGGCCGACAGCAACGACAGGTAGTTCAGCGACAGGTTGGAAATCAGCGTCCAGTGCAGGCTGCTGTCCAGCACTGGCCGGTAGCTTCGAGTCGGTGCGATCAGGTTGGTGTAGGTGGCAAACGACGGCGTGACCTCGGTGGACAGCGACACATCCCCCACACCCAGCAGCTGCGGCAGGTCGCGATTGGTGCAGGTCAGTTCGATGGACGCCGCTTCATGCTCACCGATGTACAGGCTTTCATCACCACGCACGAAGGCGATGCGATGGCGCAAACCTTCACGCCCATGGGATTGCTCGATATGCGTGCGGAAGTACAGTGCCGTGCGGCCCCGCGCATGTTCGATCTCATGCTGGAACGATTCGAACGGGGTAAAACGTCGCAACGGATCGCCTTTGCGCTCCTTGTCGGCGGCGTCCCAGCCGGCCACCTTGTCGACGCTGAAAATCTCGTAAGCTTCGGGGCGGTTGCCGCTGGGGCTGATACGCCGCTCCACGCTGCGCCCGTACAGCGCAATCGGGTTGGCGTCGTGGCGGAACAGGTTGACTGCCGGCGCGCAATACAGGTGCAAGTCACTGGTGCGCAGGCGGATATCAGGCGGCATGGGCCGGGCGAACTGAAACTCGAAACGCAGAGTCGTGGCGCTGACATCCGGCCAAATGTGGGCCAGATGGGTCAGGCTGAAAAAGTGGAAACGCTGCGGGAACACAAAGTACTCCTGCAGGATCCGGTAACCATCGAACACATTGCGCGGGTAGGGCAGCAGTGCCTCGTCGGTGGTGAAGCCGGGGAAACCGATATCTTTTGCAGACAGGCGATGGCTCTGGCCGTTGACCTGCAGCGTGATGCTGTCCAGATAATGGGCAAGCCACAGGTACAACGTCATGGCAGTGGCGTTATCCCCGCCCAGATGAAAATCCAGCTGATCGCAGGCCATGCTGGTCAGCGGCTGGTCCGTCAGCACCTTGAGGTCGATGCGCATCACCGAGGCCTCGCGGCTGTGAGCGTCGCTGACCTCCTGTAAGGCTAGCGGATACAGATTGACGTCGGTGCAGGTGCGAAACTGGCAGGAAATGCCATCTACCGGTTTGGCAAATAACGGTGTGCCCTTGGGAATCACCTGGCGCTGGCTGATCGCATCGGGCAGCGGTGCAAAGCGGATGATGGTCGCACTGGGCAGGGGCCRCAGGTAGTTAGGCCAGAGCATCTGCAACAGCGGATGAGTCAGCTCCGGCAAGTCGTCGTCGATCTTCATCCCCAGCTTGGCGGTGAGGAAGGCAAAGCCCTCCAGCAGTCGCTCCACGTCCGGGTCACCGGCCTGGTCGCCGAGAAATTGCGCCAGCTGCGGGTTGTCCTCGGCAAACTCGCGGCCGAGTTCTCGCAGGTAGCGCAACTCCTCGGCAAAGCGTTGTTTCAAGTCCATTGCATCCTCATCTCACGCGGGTGTAGCCGTCGCGGCCATGCATGGCCACCTCGATCAGCACCTGTTCTTCCTTGTGGTTGACCCGCACCTGGCAATCCAGGCGAAAGTTCAGCTCCAGCGGCAAATCCGGGTCGGGCTGATAACGCACGCCGGTGACCTTGATGCGCGGTTCAAACGCCTCCACCGAGCGCCGAATATCGGCGCTGATGGCCACCACCAGATCACTGCTGGCCTGGGTAACCCCATTGAAATCGCACAGGCCCAGTTCAGGGCTGCTTTGCGAGCAGCCCTGGCGTGAGTTGAGCACCTGTTCCAAGTGGCGTTTGATCGCCTCGACACGCTGGTGCACCTGCTCAACCGCGCTGCCTAGGCGGTAGCGCGGTGCGTCGGGTTCCAGGCGCTCGAACAGGCTTCCGGCCCCCACTTACTGGGTGTCCAGCCGACCGACCAGGGAGATCTCGAAGTTGGCGCCCATGTACTTGAAGTGCGGGCGCACCGCCAACGACACCTGGTACCAGCCTGGATCGCCCGCCACGTCCTGCACGACGATTTGCGCGGCGCGCAAGGGGCGACGGCTGCGCACATCGGACGACGGGTTTTCCTGATCGGCGATGTACTGTTTGAGCCAGGTGTTCAACTCACGTTCCAGGTCCTGGCGTTCCTTCCAACTGCCGATCTGCTCGCGTTGCAGCACCTTGATGTAGTGGGCCAGGCGATTGACGATAAACAGGTAGGGCAACTGGGTGCCGAGCTTGTAGTTGGTCTGGGCTTCCTGGCCTTCGCGGGTCTTGGGGAAGTTTTTCGGTTTTTGTATTGAGTTGGCGGAGAAGAACGCCGCGTTGTCGCTGTCCTTGCGCATGGTCAGGGGAATAAAACCGGCTTCGGCCAGCTCGAATTCCTTGCGATCGGAAATCAGCACTTCGGTAGGAATCTTCGCCTGCAATTGGCCGAGGGATTCGTACAGGTGCACCGGCAGATCGTCCACCGCGCCGCCGGACTGCGGGCCGATGATGTTCGGGCACCAGCGGTAGCGGGCGAAGCTGTCGGTGATGCGCGAGGCCATCAGGAACGCGGTGTTGCCCCACAAGTAATTGTCGTGGTTACCGTCGACGGTTTCGTTATAGCCGAAGCTGCGAATCGGGTTCTCCAAACTGTCGTACGGCGAACGCAGCAGGAAGCGCGGCAGCGTCGCTGCGATGTATTTGGAGTCTTCCATCTCGCGCAGGCTGCGCCATTTGGTATGGCCGGGCCCTTCAAAAATGTCGCTGACTTCCTTGACCGACGGCAGGTCCTGATAGCTCTTGAGGTTGAAGAACTCAGGACCGGCCGCCATCACGAAAGGGGCATGGGCCATGGCGCCCACGGAGGCGACGTAGCTCAACAGCTTCATGTCCGGGGACGACGGGCCGAAGGTGTAGTTGCCAATCATCGCCGCGATCGGCTCGCCACCGAACTGGCCGTAACCGGAGGTGTAGGCGTGCTTGTACAGGCCGCTACGGGTGATATCGCCGGCGTTGTCGAAGTCGTCCAGCAGCTCTTCTTTGGTGACATGCAGCACTTCCAGTTTGATGTTCTCGCGAAAATCCGTGCGATCCACCAGCAGCTTCAGGCCGCGCCATGCGGATTCAAGTTGCTGGAACTGCGGCTGATGCAGAATCACGTTCATCTGCTTGCTCAGGGCGCGGTCGATTTCGGCAATCATCTGGTCGACCCGGTGCTTGTTGACCGGCTGTTGGTGGTCACCGCTTTGCAGGATTTCGCTGATGAACGCAGCCATGCCTTGGCGGGCGACTGCGTAGCCTTCCTGGGAGGGGCGAATGGTGGTATTGGCCAGCAGTTGGTCGAGCAACGACGTTGGTTCGTCAGCCACCAATACTTGGGCGACGGCGCTTTCCATAGGCATGGGGAGTACTCCGTTGAGAAGGGCGTTCAAATCAGTGGTTGGGTGCGTCGAGCACTAGATTCAGCTCGCTGGCCAGGCGTTGGCGGGCGGTTTCATCGGTCAGCAGACTCTGCAGGTGTTTGCGAAAGGCCGGGACGTTGCCCATGGGGCCTTTGAGTGCAACCAGCGCTTCGCGTAACTCCAGCAACTTGTTCAATTCAGGCACTTGGCGAGCGACGGCGTCGGGGCCGAAGTCATTGATGCTTTTGAATTGAAGTTGCACGTTCAAGTCGGTGTCGTGGTTGTTGTTCAGAACGGACGGAACGGCCATGTCCAGAGCAACTTCGGCTTTGGTCAGTACTTCATTGAAAGTGTCTTTGTCTATTTGAACGGATTGTCGATCTTCAAGGGCGGTTAGTTCGCCGTGGCCTTTGAAGTCACCCGTGATCAACAACTTTAGAGGTAACTCGACTTCAGCCTGTTGATCGCCCGTGGCCGGGACGTACTTGATGTTGACGCGTTCTTTTGGCGCGACAGATCCATGAGTTTTCGACATGGGAAAAATCCTTTTCGTAAGGTCGGCGTATTAGAGCCGGCTATTGCAAGGTTTGTCATGTAGTCCGATGTGGATGCGATTCGTAGGTTGTGGATGTAGGAAGCTGTACTTGCTTCAACTATTCCTACAGGTTATGTGGAAATATCTGATAGATGCCTCTTCCTATTCGGTTTTAGTGATGTGTTATTCGTCTTTTACTTGCCTATCCGTCGAACTCAGGTGATGCTCTTAGAGTTAATCGTTGAACTCGCAGGCTAAAAAGCGTTAGTTCGAAAACTTAAGAAGATTGTCCGGTTTGGATTTCGGCGAGGCATATCAGGAGGCGTTGATGCGCAACGGATGGCGAGGATGGAAATGGGGGCTCTGCCTGACGGCTATGGCCGTAATGGACGCGCAGGCGGCGACACAAGATTGCCCTTCCATCGTCTCCCCCTTGAAGCGCCTGGAGTGTTTTGATTTGGCCGCTGGTACACCCATCCATCACGCACCAGTGGCACCACGCGCGCTTGGCCGGGCACTGCCGATTGTCGATCTGGTCCAACGCAATGAAGCCAAGCGTCCACCCGAGGATCAGCGTTTCCTGCTGTCGTCGTTCCCAGAGCCGGACAACGACCAGCAACAACGCATGGTGATCTCAGCCCCGGCGTTGGGCGCGGTGCCGCCTCGGCCTTACCTGGCCATCAGTTGCGAATCGAAAATCTCCCGCTTGCAACTGGTGCTGGATGAGCCAGCCAAGCCCAACAGAATTCGCATCCAGCTGTTCAAGGATGAGCGCCCGGTGTTCGAGGCCTATCAGTGGCAGGTGCTGGACGATGCCGGCCTGGTGGTCGACGCCGGACGCGGGCTACAGGCTATTTCCCTATTGCGCAACATGGGTGGCGGCCAGCGCCTTCGACTCGAGAGCGACTATCCCAGGCTGCACGGCTTGGTGTTTGACGTCGAAGGCCTGGGCGAACTGATCGAGCAGGAGCGCCAAGTATGTCGCTGGTAATCGACGTGCCGGCGGACACCGTCAAGCTGCTGCTGACACCCATCGAGCCCGAGCAATCCGCCGGCCATTTTGATGTGGAGGATGAAACCTACCAGGCCATCGACCAGGAAATGGTCAAGCTCGGCGGCTTGCGCGAGAGCGATATCGACTGGCCGTATATCGACGAAGCCTCCCGTCAATACCTGGCGATCCAGTGCAAGCACTGGCGCATCGTCGCCCATCTGCATGTGGTCTGGCTGCGCACCCGGCAATGGGCACGTTGGGCCGATGCCTTGGGCTTGTTGGCCGGCATGGTTGAGCTGTATTGGGACAGTGCCTACCCCAAGCCTGGCCCCACCGGCTACCTGAACAAACGCAAGCAGGTACAGCGTCTGTTGAGCGACCTGGGGCAGATGTTGCCGACCCTGGAGCGCAGCAGTTTTGAACCGGCCTATCAAGCCGCGGCGGAACTGGCCCTGGCCAATCTGCAACGCTGTGCCGAAAGCGCCAAGCTCGACCCCGCGCCGCTGGATGCGTTGCAACGCCAGTTGGATAAATACAGCGAGCCAGTCGTCGCCATTGAGCCCACTCGTGCGGCCACCTCCGGCAGCGTTCTGGATTCAGCCTTTTTTTCCAGCCCCAAACCGCAAGCGCCGAGCAATGAGCGCGAACAACGCCGCGCCGTGTTGAACATGGCCGAGCAGATCAACCAGCAAGACCCTTATGACCCTACCGGCTACCAATTGCGACGCTTCGGCCTGTGGTCGCATCTGCGCACCGCGCCGCCCATCACCCGCGACCGTCGCACCGAATTGACCGCCGTGCCCAAGGACATCGTCGACGGCTACCAGGACGCGCTGAACCATAGCGCCCTGGACCCGAACCTGTTGCTGCGTATCGAAAAAAGCGTCTGCGCCTCGCCGTATTGGCTGCGCGGCAGTTACCTGGCCGCCCACGTCGCCTCGCGCCTGGCGATGGAGGAAGTGGCCGCAGCCATTCGTCAGACCTGTGAGCGTTTTGTCTGCCGTTTGCCGGCGCTACTGGAGTTGTGTTTCAGCGACGGCACGCCGTTCGTGGATGCGCAAACCCAGGCCTGGATCACCGGCGCCGATCAGGCGCAAACCACCAGCAGCCCGGTGCAGGAATACGCCGGCCTGCGCGACGAACTGGCCGCTCAACTGAACACTGAGGGCGTTGAGCGGGTGCTGCTGCGCCTGCAGGAGCTGCACGCCGCCCATGACGCCCCGCGCCAGCGCAGCTACGCCACGGTGATTGCCGCCGATCTGCTCGCATCCCGCGGTCTGTCATGGCTGGCGGATGACCTGTACGCCAGCGTTGCGCGGATGATGCGCGAATCCACAGCGCAGGGCTGGGAGCCGGAGCTGTACAAGAAGGTGGCAGCCGTTATCAATGAAACTGAGGACTAGCCGTCATGCCCCGCCAAAGCGACCTGCGTTTCACCTTCGAGCCCTTGAAAGGCGATCCCTTCGACGTGGTCTCGTTCACCCTCGAAGAAGGCCTGTCCCGGCCGTTCAAACTCGAACTGGAACTGGCCAGCCACAACGCCGCCATCGACTTCAATCGGGTGCTCGATCTGGCGGGGCTGTTTACCTTATGGCGTGGCGAGACGCCGGTGCGTTACGTCCACGGCCTGGTCAGCCTGTTCACCCAGGGTGACACCGGCTTTCGCCGCACCCGCTACACCGCCGTGGTCGAGCCGACCTTGGCCCGTTTCGACCTGCGCTCCAACTGGCGCATCTTCCAGGGCCAGACCGTGCCCGACATCATCATCAGCGTACTGGCCGAGCAGAAGCTGACTGACATCCGCACTGAAATCTGCTTCGAGCACCAACCCCGCGAATACTGCGTGCAGGCCGGTGAAACCGACCTCGATTTCATCGTCCGCCTCGCCGCCGAAGAAGGTCTGCTCTACACCTTCGAACACCGCGCCGACGGCCACACCCTCGTCCTTACCGACCGCGTCGGTGGCCTGGGCACCATTGGCACCCACACCGAATGTCCGGTGCTCTACCAGCCCATGGGTGGCGGCGACTCCATGGAACCGGCGTTGAACCGCTTCCACTACACCGAACAAGTGCGCACCGCACGCCAGGTACAGCGCGACTACACCTTCACTCATCCGTACTACAACCAGCAGCACACCGCCACCGGCGACCAGGACCTGAACAACCAGCACAAGGATTACGAACGCTACGATTATCCCGGCCGCTACAAGCGCGATATTGCCGGCAAGCCCTTCACCAAGACGCGCCTGGCGGCGCTACGCAACGACGCCAAGCTGGCGCATCTGGCAGGTGACGATGCGCGCCTGCAACCGGGGTTGGCGTTCGACCTCAACGAGCATCCGCG
>NZ_JBFULI010000088.1:0-14831 GCF_056400405.1 Pseudomonas sp. P5_B3
CCTTCCCCGCACAACCGCCGGATTTACGCAGCCTGATCCTTGACCACAAGAGCTTCGCGATCTTTTGCTCGCTCGCCCTGATCGGCTTCGCCTTATATCCGGTTCTTGTCCATCGGCTCGCGGTTTCGATTCACGCTTCCTCCCCACACTCGGTCGCCCTCATGCAGTTGCGCTTCACTTCGTTCGCTGTGGTCAGCTTACGACGGGACTTTCACCCGCAAGATTGCGCCCATGCTGGGCGCACAAAAAGATCGCAGCCTGCGGCAGCTCCTACAACAGATCGAGTTCTTCTGTAGGAGCTGCCGCAGGCTGCGATCTTTTGTGTTTCAGAATTTACCGCTCAAACAACTCCATCTGCTCGAACCCGCCCCGCAAGTCCTCCAGCCGCACGCCGACGCCCAACAACCGCACCGGTTTTCCGCCACGATTGAAAGCCTGGGTCAACATCAACTGATAACTTCCCAGATCCCGCCCTGCCCCGGCCTGCTCCAATGTCGTCTGGGTGAAATCGTGGAACTTCACTTTGACGAAGGGCTTGCCCGGGCGATAACTGCTGTCGATTCGCGCCATGCGACCGGCCAGGGTCTCCAGCAGCTCGGGTAATTTTTCCAGGCAACTCTTCAGATCTGGCAGATCGACGTCGTAGGTATTTTCGACACTGATCGACTGACGACGACTGTCGTTGTGCACCACGCGGTCATCGATCCCACGGGCCAGGCTCCAGAGTCGCTCGCCAAAGCTGCCGAATTCACGCACCAGCGCCAACTTGTCCCACTCGCGCAATTGCAGGCAATCGGTGATCCCCAGCTTGCCGAGTTTGTCGGCGGTGACTTTTCCGACCCCGTGCAATTTGCTCACCGGCAAGCCACTGACAAAATCCTCGACCTGGTCCGGAGTGATGACGAACAGGCCATTGGGCTTTTTCCAGTCACTGGCGATCTTGGCCAGAAACTTGTTCGGCGCCACGCCCGCCGACACGGTGATATGCAACTGGTTGGAGACCCGGCGCCGGATGTCCTGGGCGATGCGCGTTGCGCTACCACCGAAATGCGCACTGTCCGACACATCGAGGTACGCCTCATCGAGCGAGAGCGGCTCGATGATCTCGGTGTAATCGCGAAAGATCGTGTGGATTTCCCTGGACGCTTCTCTATAGGCGTCCATGCGTGGCTTGACGATGGTCAGGTCCGGGCACAGCTTCAAGGCATGCCCGGAGGACATCGCCGAACGCACCCCGTACGCTCGCGCCTCATAATTGCAGGTGGCGATCACCCCGCGCCGGTCCGCCGCCCCACCTACCGCCAGTGGTTTACCGGCGAGGCGTGGGTCGTCGCGCATTTCGATGGCTGCATAGAAGCAGTCACAATCGACATGGATGATCTTGCGTTGAGTCATAGCAAAGCCGTGTTCATGGCAAAGAAAAGGCGTCATGGCGTGCCGGACAAACAGTATCTCACCGACACCTGTATATAGCACCAGTAGTCTGAATGTTCTTTTCCAATCGTAGGAAGAGTCGATTGTGAATTTATTTTTTCAATCGAAAAATTACTTTCAATAGACGCGCAGGCCTTGTCCTGCCTGCCTCACAGACCGGTCGACCTCCCCTTTTGAACGCTAACCGATTGAACGGGAAGAGGTTTTATCGGAATTGGAGGTTGACACCCGAGCGCATCTCTATAGAATGAGCCACACAGACGCGGGATGGAGCAGTCTGGTAGCTCGTCGGGCTCATAACCCGAAGGTCGTCGGTTCAAATCCGGCTCCCGCAACCAAACATCAAAAAAGGCTACTCGAAAGAGTGGCCTTTTTTGTGCGTGCTCGTTTTGTAGCGCCGAACACCAGAACAAGGCCTGGACACTCAACGACACCGAAACCGGAAATCGTTCTGATTCCGAAACTTAGGCCATCGCTGCGACCGTTTGCCGCGATTCAACGTTTATTTGACCTGCTTCAGGATTAACGGTTGACACCCCGGCATTACTCTATAGAATGCCGCCACACAGACGCGGGATGGAGCAGTCTGGTAGCTCGTCGGGCTCATAACCCGAAGGTCGTCGGTTCAAATCCGGCTCCCGCAACCAAACATCAAAAAAGGCTACTCGAAAGAGTGGCCTTTTTTGTATCTGTTGAAAAAGTCCTTTCGCAACAATGATCTGTCACTGTGTAGCAAGCCGTTTGGGGTCACCCACACGCCGGGTTCAGACTATGCTCTATCGCAGGCTGAAGCCTTCACGACTGATGTCGCGCCGCCCCCACCGCCCGGTGATAGGCGTTAATATTTGTGATTATTTTTTTCTGCAGGGATTGGTAACTTGGCTGGATACCCCCATCCTGTCGCGCACAATCCAAGAGGTGATTGATGCGCGCCAACTCGTCTGATTCACAAGACACTGTCACAGCGACACAACCGATCAAGGCTGAGCGTCTGCGCCTGCTCGATCGCTTGAGCAAATACCGTCAACCCATTGGCCTGGCGGTCACCCTGCTGTTGTTCGCGATCGCGCTGATTGCCTGTCGCCACCTGTTGAGCGAGCTCGACCTTTACGCGCTGCACGATTCGATCCTCGAAGTCCCGAAACCCGCCTTGCTGGGCGCACTGGGCGCAACCGTGGCGGGCTTCATCATTCTGCTTGGCTACGAATGGTCGGCCAGCCGATATGCCGGGGTGAGCCTGGCACCGCGCGAGTTGGCGCTGGGCGGTTTCACGGCCTTTGCCATCGGCAACGCCATCGGTCTATCAATGTTGTCGGGCGGTTCGGTTCGCTATCGCCTCTATGCCCGTCATGGCCTGGGAGCGGCTGAAGTCGCCCGCATGACATTGTTCGCCAGTCTCTCGCTGGGTTGCGCCCTGCCGCCGCTGGCTGCCCTGGCGACGCTCAGCGACCTGCCAGCCGCGTCCACCGCCCTGGGACTCTCCGAGACGTTGCTGGGCGTAGTGGCGAGCGCCGTACTCGTGCTGTTTTCGGTGCTGGCCATCGGCATCTACCGTCGTCGGTTGCCGGAACAGCCTTATGCGGACAACCTGCTGGTCAAGATCGGGCGTCGCACCTTGCGCCTGCCCGGGCGTCGCCTGACGTTCCTGCAATTGATCATCACAGCCCTGGACGTAGCGGCCGCCGCGACCGTGCTCTATCTGCTATTGCCGGAAACGCCGCCCTTCGGCGCGTTCCTTCTGGTTTACCTGCTGGCGCTGGCCGCCGGCGTGCTCAGCCATGTGCCGGGTGGTGTCGGGGTGTTCGAGGCGATTTTGCTGGCGGCGTTTTCCGACACCCTTGGCGCTGCGCCACTGGCCGCCGCCCTGCTGCTCTATCGCTTGATCTACGTGGTCCTGCCCTTGCTGGTGGCCTGCCTGCTGTTGCTGATCAACGAAGGTCAGCGCCTGTTCCAGACACGCCAGACGTTGCGCGCGGCCTCAGGCCTGGCGGCTCCGATACTGGCGGTGCTGGTATTCCTGTCCGGTGTTGTCCTGCTGTTCTCCGGAGCCACCCCGGAAATCGATACCCGCCTGGAACACATCGGTTTTCTGATCCCCCATCGACTGGTCGATGCTTCGCACTTTGGCGCCAGCCTGGTCGGCGTTCTTTGCCTGTTACTGGCCCAGGGGCTGCGTCGTCGACTGTCGGCCGCGTGGATGCTGACCACCATTCTGTTGCTGGTCGGCGCCCTGCTCTCACTGCTCAAAGGCTTCGACTGGGAGGAAGCCAGCCTGATGGTGCTGACGGCAAGCCTGCTCGGGGTATTCCGCCGCTCGTTCTATCGCCCCAGCCGCCTGACCGAAGTACCGTTCTCGCCGCTGTACCTGGTGGCCAGCCTGTGCGTGCTCGGTGCGTCGATCTGGTTGCTGCTGTTCGCCTATCAGGACGTCCCGTACAGCCATCAACTCTGGTGGCAATTCACTCTGGACGCCGATGCCCCACGCGGCCTGCGTTCGCTGCTCGGGGCTGCCGTGCTGCTGATGGTGGTGTCGCTGACCTGGCTGCTGCGCACCGCGCGTCCGGTGATCCACCTGCCGACGCCCGACGAACTGGAGCGCGCCAGCAAGATCCTCATGGCATCGGCCCAACCGGATGGCGGCCTGGCCCTGACCGGTGACAAGGCGCTGCTGTTTCACCCCAATGACGAAGCGTTCCTGATGTACGCCCGTCGCGGCCGCAGCCTGGTGGCACTGTATGACCCGATCGGCCCGGGCCAGCAACGGGCGGAAATGATCTGGCAGTTCCGCGACCTGTGCGACATCCACCACGCCCGTCCCGTGTTCTATCAAGTGCGTGCAGAGAACCTGCCGTACTACATGGACATCGGCCTGACCGCGATCAAGCTCGGCGAAGAAGCCCGGGTCGACCTCAAGCGTTTTGATCTCGAAGCCAAGGGCAAAGAGATGAAGGACCTGCGCTACACCTGGAACCGCGGCACCCGCGATGGTCTGTCGCTGGAGATCTTCGAGCCGGGCCAGGCGCCGATGGATGAGCTCAAGGTGATTTCCGATGCCTGGCTGACCGGCAAGAACGTGCGCGAGAAAGGCTTCTCGCTGGGCCGCTTCAGCGATGACTACCTCAAGTATTTCCGCATCGCGGTGATTCGTTTCGAAGGACGCCCGGTAGCGTTCGCCAACCTGCTCGAGACCTACGGCCATGACCTGGCCAGCCTCGACCTGATGCGCGCACACCCGGATGCCCCGAAGCTGACCATGGAGTTCATGATGGTCGGCCTGATTCAACATTATAAAAACCATGGGTACGCGCGTTTCAGCCTGGGCATGGTGCCGTTGTCGGGGTTGCAACCCCGTCGCGGCGCGCCATTGACCCAGCGCCTGGGCTCGATGGTATTCCGCCGTGGTGAGCAGCTGTACAACTTCCAGGGCTTGCGCCGCTTCAAAGACAAGTTCCAGCCTGATTGGGAACCCCGTTATATGGCCGTGCCCGCCGGACTCGATCCGCTGGTTGCGCTGGCCGACACTGCTGCCCTGATCGCGGGCGGCTTGACCGGATTGGTGAAACGCTGATGATTCAACGCTCCTTGCGGTATGTATTGGGCACACTGGTGATAGTGGCCCTGGTTCTCGGTGGCGGTTACTGGTACCTGAAACGCCCGGCACCGGAACCGACCCTCGAATTGCTGACCCCGGCCGATGGCGCGGCGATGACCCGTGTCATCCCAGGCAACACGCCACGCGCCCAGGTGCTGGTTGCGGTCAACGAAGACCAGAAACTCAGCGACAAGCAATTGATGACCCTGAGCCGCAGTGGTTCGGCGCAGATTGTCCAGGTGATCCTGCCCAAGGACTGCCTGCTGCAAAGCCGTGCCTTGCAATCGGGCCTGAGAGAACTGAAAGGCCCGGCGACCCTCGTCAGCGGCATCGGCCCGGGCGCCGTGCTGACCTGGCGCTGGTTGTCCGAGCAGAAGAACGACAAGGCTCAGGCCGTCTCGGTCGACCTGGCCCTGGAAAAGCCCGGCTGCACGCACTTGCTGCCGAAAAGCGCGGCCCACGGCCACTGGCTGGTGGCATGGAACGACAACCCGGACGACACCAGCGCCGGCTTCGTGCGCGATCAACCGAACGCCGAAACCAGCATCAGCGACTACGACATCAACCTGCCGCAAGTGCTGAACAACGAACTGCGCAAGATCCTCGTCGGTGGTGACAAGGCCTCTGGCGGCCTGCAGATCCCGGTGGTCGAAGTGCCGGCAGGCCAGGCCAGGGACACCGTCACCCTGTTCCTGTCCGGTGACGGCGGCTGGCGCGACCTCGACCGCGACGTGGCGGGCGAGATGGCCAAGATCGGCTACCCGGTGGTCGGCATCGACACCCTGCGCTACTACTGGCAGCACAAGAGCCCGGAGCAAAGCGCGCTGGACCTGGCGGAACTGATGCAACACTACCGACAGAAATGGGGCACCAAGCGCTTCATCCTGACCGGTTACTCGTTCGGCGCAGATGTTCTGCCAGCGATCTACAACCGTCTGGCCGAATCGGAGCAGCAACGCGTCGACGCGATCATCCTGCTGGCCTTCGCCCGTACCGGCAGCTTCGAGATCGAAGTCGAAGGCTGGCTCGGTAATGCCGGCAAAGAAGCCGCCACCGGCCCGGAAATGGCCAAACTGCCAGCCGCCAAAGTGGTGTGCATCTACGGTGAAGAAGAAACCGACGAAAGCGGCTGCACCGACAAGACTGCTGTGGGCGAAGCCATCAAGCTGCCTGGCGGCCATCACTTCGACGAAAACTACCCGGCGCTGGCCAAGCGTCTGGTGGATGTGATCGAGAAGCGGCAGGTGAAGGAAACGGCTGCTACAGAGTGATCTGAGTCAGCCGAAAAAAGCCCTCGTTACCTCACGGTAGCGGGGGCTTTTTACATTCGACCAATCAACGCAGCCCCCTGTGGGAGCGAGCTTGCTCGCGATGGCGATAGACCAGGCAACATCACTGTTGAATGTGGCGCCGCCATCGCGAGCARGCTCGCTCCCACAGGGGATCTTCACTGGCTTCAGAAAATGCATTGAGCACAAAAAAGCCCCCGCTGCCGCAATGGCAACGGGGGCTTTTTGATGAGGCTTACATCTCCACCTGCGTCCCCAGTTCAATCACCCGGTTCAGCGGCAGATTGAAGAAACGCAAATTGCCATTGGCGTTCTGCAACATGAAGGCAAACAACCCTTCGCGCCAACGGGCCATGCCTTCGAGCTTGGAGGCAATGACCGTCTCGCGGCTGAGGAAGTAGGTGGTACGCATCGGGCTGAAATCCAGTTCATCGAGGTGGCACAGTTTCAGCGCCTGCGGTACATCCGGCTCATCGGTGAATCCGAAATGCAGGATTACGCGGAAGAAACCTTCGCCGTAGGAGTCGACCTCGAAGCGCCGTTGTAGTGGCACCCGCGGGATGTCTTCGTACACCACCGTCAGCAACACCACCTGCTCGTGCAACACCTGGTTATGCAGCAGGTTGTGCAACAACGCATGGGGCACGGCATCCGCCCGCGCTGTCAGGAACACGGCGGTGCCCTGAACTCGATGGGGCGGTTGTACGGCAATGCTGCTGATAAAGATCGGCAGCGGCAATCCACCCTCATCGATGCGCTCGACAAGCAACTGCTTGCCGCGCTTCCAGGTAGTCATCAACACAAACAGCACAATACCGGCGATCACCGGGAAAGCCCCGCCCTGGACGATTTTCGGCACGTTGGCGGCAAAGTACAGGCCGTCCACCAGCAGGAAACCGAACAGCAGCGGAACGGCGAGAAGCGGTGGCCATTTCCACAACAGCAATATCACGGCCGACACCAGGATGGTGGTCATCAGCATGGTCCCGGTCACCGCCACACCGTAGGCCGAGGCCAGGGCACCGGAGGATTCGAAACCCAGCACCAACAGCACCACGCCGACCATCAGCGCCCAGTTCACCGCGCCGATGTAGATCTGGCCCTGTTCGGCACTGGAGGTGTGCCGGATGTGCATGCGCGGAATGTAACCGAGCTGGATCGCCTGACGGGTCAGGGAGAAGGCACCGGAAATCACCGCTTGCGAGGCAATCACCGTGGCCAGGGTCGACAGACCGACCAGCGGAATCAATGCCCAGCTCGGTGCCAGCAGGTAGAACGGGTTACGGGCAGCTTCCGGGTCGCCGAGCAGCAAGGCGCCCTGACCAAAATAATTCAGTACCAGCGCCGGCAACACGAGGATGAACCAGGCACGAGCGATCGGCTTGCGACCGAAGTGGCCCATGTCCGCGTACAGCGCTTCGGCACCGGTCAATGCCAGTACTACAGCGCCGAGAATTGTCACGCCCATGCCCGGGTGGTCGATGAAGAAGCGCACGCCCCACACCGGGTTCATCGCTTCCAGGACCTCTGGATGCTGGCTGATGCCATAGACGCCCAATGCACCCAGCACAAGGAACCAGGTGACCATGATTGGCCCGAACAAAATGCCGATGCGCGCCGTACCGTGACGCTGGATCAGAAACAGCGCGACCAGCACCACCAGCGACAGTGGCACGACCCAATGGTCGATGCCTTCGAAGGCCAGCCCCAGACCTTCAATCGCCGACAGCACGGAAATCGCCGGGGTAATCATGCTGTCGCCATAGAACAACGCCGCGCCGATCAGTCCGCAGACCACCAGCAACGTGCGCAATTTCGCATGCCCCGCCGCCGCCCGCCGGGCCAATGCGGTCAAGGCCATGATCCCGCCTTCGCCCTGGTTGTCGGCACGCAGCACAAACATCATGTACTTGATCGACACGACCCAGATCAGCGACCAGAAGATCAGCGCCAGGATCCCCAGCACCCCTTCATGGTTGACCGGCACGCCATAACCTCCGGAAAACACTTCCTTGAGGGTGTACAACGGACTGGTACCGATATCGCCATAAACCACCCCGACTGCCGCGACCAGCATACCGATCGGCTTCACCGCCGAATGCTCGGCACCTGCAGCCTGACTACTTGCCTGACCCATCCACCACTCCTACTTCTCAGACCCGGGCTTCTTTGAATGAAGCACTATGCTTTGTCGTGCAGCATGCGCTGTTTTACTTCACGTTACAGACGTTTTGTTGACTGTAAAAAATCAGTAAAGCGTAACGGCGCGAAGCATAGCGCAGCACTCGTCGTATTTCCCTGCATAAAGCTGGTCAAGTGCGCTTACCATCGCTAGAATTGCGCACTTTTTGATCAGAGGCGCAGTTCAAGCGCCCGTCCGTCGGTTTTGCCCTGTCCGGCAAGCGGCGTCACAAAATACCGAGGTTAGACATGTCCACCACTCCTGCGTCGGCCAATCCAAAGGTTGGCTTCGTATCCCTGGGCTGCCCCAAAGCACTGGTCGACTCCGAGCGCATCCTTACCCAGCTGCGCATGGAAGGCTATGACGTCGTGTCCACTTATCAGGACGCCGACGTTGTTGTGGTCAATACCTGCGGCTTCATCGATTCGGCCAAGGCCGAGTCCCTGGAAGTGATCGGCGAAGCCATCAAGGAAAACGGCAAGGTCATCGTGACCGGCTGCATGGGCGTCGAAGAAGGCAACATTCGCAACGTACACCCGAGCGTGCTGGCCGTGACCGGTCCGCAGCAGTACGAGCAAGTGGTCAATGCCGTGCACGAAGTCGTGCCGCCGCGCCAGGACCACAACCCGCTGATCGACCTGGTGCCGCCACAGGGCATCAAGCTGACCCCGCGCCACTACGCCTACCTGAAGATTTCCGAAGGCTGCAACCACAGCTGCAGCTTCTGCATCATCCCTTCGATGCGCGGCAAGCTGGTCAGCCGTCCGGTAGGCGACGTGCTCGACGAGGCCCAGCGCCTGGTCAAATCCGGCGTCAAAGAGCTGCTGGTCATCTCCCAGGACACCAGCGCCTACGGCGTCGACGTGAAATACCGCACCGGTTTCTGGAATGGCGCGCCGGTGAAAACCCGCATGACCGAACTCTGCGAAGCCCTTGGCACCCTCGGCGTCTGGGTGCGCCTGCACTACGTTTACCCGTACCCGCACGTTGACGAGCTGATCCCGCTGATGGCCGCCGGCAAGATCCTGCCGTACCTGGACATCCCGTTCCAGCACGCCAGCCCGAAAGTGCTGAAGTCGATGAAACGCCCGGCCTTCGAAGACAAGACCCTGGCGCGGATCAAGAACTGGCGCGAAATCTGCCCGGACCTGATCATCCGTTCGACCTTCATCGTCGGCTTCCCGGGTGAAACCGAAGAAGACTTCCAGTACCTGCTGAACTGGCTGACCGAAGCCCAGCTCGACCGCGTCGGCTGCTTCCAGTACTCGCCGGTTGAAGGCGCACCGGCCAATGACCTGGATCTGGAAGTCGTCCCGGACGACGTCAAGCAGGACCGTTGGGAGCGTTTCATGGCGCACCAGCAGGCCATCAGCTCGGCGCGCCTGCAAATGCGCATCGGCCGCGAGATCGAAGTGCTGGTCGATGAAGTCGACGAACAAGGTGCGGTGGGCCGCTGCTTCTTCGATGCCCCGGAAATCGACGGCAACGTATTCATCGACAACGGCAGCAACCTCAAGCCGGGCGACAAGGTCTGGTGCAAAGTGACCGACGCCGACGAATACGACCTGTGGGCTGAACAGATCTAAACGCAAAAAATACGCAAAGCCCCGCTCTCCAGACGAGATGCGGGGCTTTTTTACGGCTATCGTTTGAGATTGAACGGATTCACATCACTCACGTATCAGGGGCAGACAGGCATGCGTCAGCATTCGGTCATCCACACGCCGAAACTAGGCGACTACGAAGAATTGACCCGGGTCTGGGAGGCCTCGGTGCGCGCTACCCACGACTTTCTGCCGGACAGCTACATCGAACTGCTGAAAAACCTGGTGCTGACCCGCTACCTCGACGCGGTAATGCTGATCTGCACCAAAGATTCGAGCCAACGCATCACCGGGTTCGCCGGCGTCGCTGCAGGCAAGATCGAAATGCTCTTCATCGACCCCGACCATCGCGGCCAGGGCCTGGGCAAGAAATTGTTGCACTATGCCCTGGAACACCTGAACGCCGACGAACTGGACGTCAACGAACAGAACCCTCAGGCCTTGGGGTTTTACTTCAAGCAGGGCTTCGAGGTCATCGGTCGTTCGGAAGTCGATGGCATGGGGCAGCCGTATCCGCTGCTGCACATGCGTTTGCGTCAGGCTGAAAAACTCACACGCAATGGCTGATACACCATAAATCCATTGTGGGAGCGAGCCTGCTCCCACAAAAGAGCATGCATTGAAATGGAACCGGGATTAACCGGCGCCAGGCAGGTACAATGCCCACCCCCTTTTTGTTACGGCCCTGACATGACTGACCCGATTCGTCTCTCCAAACGCCTCATCGAACTCGTCGGCTGCTCCCGTCGGGAGGCTGAGCTGTTCATCGAGGGCGGCTGGGTCACCGTCKACGGTGAGGTCATCGACGAGCCGCAGTTCAAGGTCGACACCCAGAAAGTCGAGCTTGATCCAGAGGCCAAGGCCACCGCTCCGGAACCGGTGACCCTGCTGCTCAATGTGCCCGCCGGCATGGACGCAGACACCGCCATGGCCACCCTCGGTGCCGAGACCCTGAGCGAAGAACACCGCTACGGCAAGCGACCGTTGCGCGGGCACTTCCTGCGCCTGACCGCCAGCACCGACCTGCAGGCCAACGCCAGCGGTCTGCTGGTGTTCACCCAGGACTGGAAAATCCTGCGCAAACTCACCGCCGACTCCAGCAAGATCGAGCAAGAGTATGTGGTCGAGGTTGAAGGCGAGATGGTGGCTCACGGCCTCAACCGTTTGAACCACGGCCTGACCTACAAGGGCAAGGAGCTGCCGGCGGTCAAGGCCAGCTGGCAGAACGAAAACCGCCTGCGCTTTGCCATGAAAAACCCGCAACCGGGCATCATCGCCCAGCTGTGCCAAGCCGTCGGCCTCAAGGTCGTCGCCATCCGCCGCATCCGCATCGGCGGCGTGTCCATCGGCAAAGTGCCCGTGGGGCAATGGCGCTACTTGTCCGGCAAAGAGAAGTTCTAAGGCTTCCCGCGCCGCCACACCTTTCGGCGCTGCTGTTTTCGGCGGCGCCCATAGCCGAATTATCAGGACTGCACACATGATTCATAACGACGTACTGCGCAGCGTGCGCTACATGCTCGACATCAGCGACAAGAAAGTCATCGAGATCATCAAGCTCGGCGGCCTGAACGTGACCCTGGCAGACCTGGTGACGTATCTCGACAAGAAAGAGGAAGACGAGGAAGGTTTCGTACGCTGCCCGGACGAAGTCATGGCGCACTTCCTCGACGGCCTGGTGATCTTCAAGCGCGGCAAGGACGAAAGCCGTCCAGCGCAGCCGATCGAAGTGCCGGTGACCAACAACATCATCCTGAAAAAGCTGCGGGTGGCGTTCGAGCTGAAAGAAGACGACATGCACGCGATCCTCAAGGCCGCGGAGTTCCCGGTGTCCAAGCCTGAGCTGAGCGCGCTGTTCCGCAAGTTCGGCCACACCAACTATCGCCCGTGCGGCGACCAGCTGCTGCGAAATTTCCTCAAGGGCCTGACCCTGCGCGTTCGGGGCTGATCTCCGATGGAGGCGGCCGGTTTCGGTCGCCTCGCTCATGACACTGCATTCCCTTCGAAAATAGTGGCTCCGCTGACCGCGGCTGACGACCAGGGTGTAAAGACCTCAGCTCTCAGGATTCGCCATGCATCCCTAGTTTTCCCTGCAAGGCCGCACTGCCCTGGTGACCGGCGGCGCGGCCATCGCGGGCAAGCCACGCTCCCACAGGGTTCTCGAGCGCACACAAAATTTGTGTCCATCACAAAACCTGTGGGAGCGGGCTTGCCCGCGATGACGGACTGACAGGCGCCACCGGGCTAGAGACCGTGTGGGTTATCATGCCTGCCTTCATTCCGCCTCGACCTCAAACCATGACCTACAGCGTTTCCCCCATCGGCTTCGTGCGCTCCTGCTTCAAGGAGAAGTTCGCCATCCCGCGCCAGCCGCAACTGGCCCCGGCCGCCCGTGGCGTGCTGGAACTGGTGGCACCGTTCGATCAAGGGGACGCCGTACAGGGCCTGGAGCAGGTCAGCCATGTATGGCTGTTGTTCCTGTTCCACCAGGCCCTGGAAGAAAAGCCGCGCTTGAAGGTCCGCCCTCCTCGCCTCGGCGGCAACAAATCCATGGGCGTGTTCGCCACCCGCGCAACCCACCGTCCCAATGGCATCGGGCAGTCAGTGGTGAAACTGGACAAGGTCGAAGCCAACCGCTTGTGGATCTCGGGCATCGATCTGCTGGATGGCACGCCGGTTCTCGACATCAAACCCTACGTGCCCTACGCCGACATCATCGATGCAGCCACCAACAGCATCGCCAGCGCTGCGCCGCAGCTGATTCCCGTGCAGTGGACGGATACAGCGCTGCAACAGGCTCACGGGCATGCCCAGCGCCTTGCAGAGCCTTTGGTTGAGCTGATCGAGCAATGTCTTGCGCAGGATCCACGCCCGGCCTATCAAACGCCTGCACCCGAGCGGGAATATGGCGCGCAGTTCTGGGATGTCGATGTGCGTTGGCATTACCTGACACCGGAGCTGATCCGCGTCCTGGAAGTCATTCCGGCAAACATCTGAGCACCACAAACGACTGTGGGAGCGAGCTTGCTCGCGATGGCGGTGTGACAGTCAACTTCAACATGCGCATCCGCGGCGAAACCTTCAGGCCGAAGCTGTTCAGCACTTCGCTGGTCTCGTCGAGCATGCTCGGGCTGCCGCACAGCATGGCGCGGTCGTCCTGCGGGTTGATCGGCGGCAGACCAATATCGCTGAACAGCTTGCCGCTGCGCATCAGGTCGGTCAGGCGACCTTCGTTCTCGAACGGCTCGCGGGTCACGGTCGGGTAGTAGATCAACTTGTCACGCAACGCTTCGCCAAAGAACTCGTTCTGCGGCAGGTGCTCGGTGATGAACTCGCGGTAAGCGACTTCGTTGACGTAACGCACGCCGTGGCACAGGATCACTTTTTCGAAACGCTCGTAGGTTTCCGGGTCCTGGATGACGCTCATGAACGGCGCCAGACCGGTACCGGTACTGAGCAGGTACAGATGTTTGCCAGGCTTCAAGTCATCCAGCACCAGCGTGCCGGTAGGCTTCTTGCTGATGATGATCTCGTCGCCTTCCTTCAGATGCTGCAACTGCGAAGTCAGCGGACCATCAGGTACCTTGATGCTGAAGAACTCGAGATGCTCTTCCCAGTTCGGGCTGGCAATCGAGTAAGCACGCATAAGCGGGCGGCCGTTGGGCTGTTGCAGGCCGATCATCACGAACTGACCGTTCTCGAAGCGCAGGCCCGGATCACGGGTGCACTTGAAGCTGAACAGAGTGTCGTTCCAGTGGTGAACACTGAGGACACGCTCGTGGTTCATGTTGCTCATGTACGTGGGACTCCTGGAGATTTGTCTGCGCGTGTTCGGTGTGCTCTGCAAGGAAAGCCAACTCTGCGCAATTGCATCGCATTCTAAAGGCAGAGACAATATCTGTTAAATGGATTATTAAGATAAGGGTTATCGGTTATATAGATATGCGATTTACTCTCCGTCAACTTCAAGTATTCGTCGCCGTCGCCCAGCAGGAAAGCGTATCCCGTGCTGCGGGGTTGCTCAACCTCTCGCAATCGGCGGCGAGCACCTCGATCACCGAGCTGGAGCGCCAGTGCAGCTGCCAGTTGTTCGACCGCGCCGGCAAACGGTTGAGCCTCAACGCGCTCGGTAAACAGCTGCTGCCCCAGGCTGTGGCCTTGCTGGACCAGGCCAAGGAAATCGAAGACCTGCTCAACGGCAAGTCCGGCTTCGGCTCGCTGGCCGTAGGCGCGACCCTGACCATCGGCAATTACCTGGCCACCCTGCTGATCGGCAGCTTCATGCAGCGCCATCCGGAAAGCCAGGTGAAGCTGCACGTGCAGAACACTGCCAATATCGTGCAGCAAGTGGCCCACTATGAAATTGATCTGGGTCTGATCGAAGGCGACTGCAGCCACCCGGACATCGAAGTACAAAGCTGGGTCGAGGACGAACTGGTGGTATTTTGCGCCCCTCAGCATCCGCTGGCCAGGCGCGGCGCGGCGACCATGGATGAGTTGAGTCACGAAGCCTGGATCTTGCGCGAACAAGGCTCAGGCACGCGGTTGACCTTCGATCAAGCCATGCGCCATCACCGCACTTCGTTAAACATCCGCCTGGAGCTCGAGCACACCGAAGCGATCAAGCGCGCGGTGGAGTCAGGTTTGGGGATTGGCTGCATTTCCAGGCTGGCATTGCGCGACGCATTCCGCCGCGGCAGCCTGGTGCCTGTCGAGACGCCGGATCTGGATCT
>NZ_JBFULI010000089.1:0-12980 GCF_056400405.1 Pseudomonas sp. P5_B3
GTTCAGCGGTGGTCAGGTCCTCGACCTGCCAATGATTCCGGTGGCCTGACACCCATCAAAACTGTGGGAGCGAGCTTGCTCGCGATGAAGCCCTGCCAGCCAACAGAGATGTTGAATGCAAGACTGCCATCGCGAGCAAGCTCGCTCCCACAGGGTTTGTGTACTACATATCGACCTTGTGTTTGGCCGTATACAGACACAGCATCTCCATTGCCAGCACGGYTCAGCGGTGSTCAGGTCCTCGACCTGCCAATGATTCCGGTGGCCTGACACCCATCAAAMCTGTGGGAGCGAGCTTGCTCGCGATGAAGCCCTGCCAGCCAACAGAGATGTTGAATGCAAGACYGCCATCGCGAGCAAGCTCGCTCCCACAGGGTTTGTGTACTACATATCGACCTTATGTTTGGCCGTATACAGACACAGCATCTCCATTGCCAGCACGGYTCAGCGGTGGTCAGGTCCTCGACCTGCCAATGATTCCGGTRGCCTGACACCCATCAAACCTGTGGGAGCGAGCTTGCTCGCGATGAGGCCATGCCAGCCAACAGAGATGTTGAATGCAAGACCGCCATCGCGAGCAAGCTCGCTCCCACAGGGTTTGTGTACTACATATCGACCTTGTGCCTGGCCGCATACAGACACAGCATCTCCATCGCCAGCGTCGCCGCCGCCAGTGACGTGATCTCTGCGCTGTCATAGGCCGGCGCCACTTCCACCACGTCCATGCCCACCAGATTGATCCCGCGCAGTCCGCCGAGAATTTCCAGCGCCTGCACCGTGCTCAAGCCGCCGCACACCGGTGTTCCGGTGCCCGGAGCGAAGGCCGGATCGAGGCAGTCGATGTCGAAGGTCAAGTACACCGGGTTGTCGCCGACCCGCGCGCGAATAGCCTCGACAATCGCTTCGCAGCCACGGCGATGCACCTGCCGCGCGTCGAGCACTTGAAAGCCTTGATGATCATCGTTGGTGGTGCGCAAGCCGATTTGTACCGAGCGTGACGGGTCCACCAGCCCTTCCCTGGCCGCGTGCCAGAACATGGTGCCGTGATCGATGCGCTTGCCCTCTTCGTCCGGCCAGGTGTCGCTGTGGGCGTCGAAGTGGATCAGCGACAACGCCCCGTGCTTGCGGGCATGGGCCTTGAGCAGCGGATAGGTGATGAAATGGTCGCCACCAAAAGTCAGCATCGCCGTGCCGGCATTGAGGATGCGTTCAGCGTGGGCCTCGATGCATTCCGGTGTCGACTGCGGCGAGCCGAAATCGAAGTCGCAATCGCCGTAGTCGATCACCGCCAGGTGATCGAACGGGTCGAAGGTCCATGGCCAGTGCCGTTCCCAGGCAATTCCGGTCGAGGCCGCACGAATGCCACGTGGTCCGAAGCGTGCGCCGGGGCGGTTGCTGGTGGCCGTATCGAACGGCACACCACTGACCGCCACATCGACCCCGCGCAAGTCGCGGCTGTAGCGCCGGCGCATGAAACTGGTGATGCCACCGTAGGTACTTTCGGCGGCCGTGCCGTAAAGGCTGTCACGGGTGATAGCTTGATCGTTCTGCATCGGAACGTCCATTGAAGGCTCCTTCTCTTTTCTTATTGGCGGCTACGGAAAGTGGTCCACAAGCGGGTGCGCTGGCGCATGTCCTTGAGGCTCATGCTGCGGTCGGCGTAAAGCCGGTCACGCACATCGGCGGGTGGGTAAATGTCCGGATCTGTGCGCACTGCCTCATCCACCAGCGGCGTGGCGGCCTGGTTGGCGGTGGCAAAAAATAGCGTGTTGGTCAGCGCCGCGACGGACTCGGGGCGCAACATGAATTCGATGAACTGGCGGGCAGCCTCGGGGTGTGGCGCGTCCTTGGGGATCGCCAGGTTGTCCTGCCACACGATGGTGCCTTCCCTGGGAATCCGGTAGGCGATTTCATAGGGCTTGTTGGCCTTGCGTGCCTGGTCGGCGGCCATGCTGGCGTCACCGTTGTAGGTCAGCGCAAGGCAGATGCTGCCATTGGCCAGATCGTTGATCTGCCGCCCGCTGGCGACGTAAAGCACCGAGGGTTGCAACTGATGCAATAACGTTTGGGCCGCGTCGAGATCAATCTTGTCGGTGCTGTACGGATCCTTGCCCAGATAATGCAAGGCCAGGCCGATCACTTCCTGTGGTGAATCAATGACCGCGATGCCACAGTCCTTCAGCTTGCTGGCGTATTCCGGTTTGAACAGCAGGTCCAGGCTGTTGAGCGGTACATTCGGCAGGCGTTTGTTCACCTCCTCGACATTCATCCCGAGCCCCAGGGTGCCCCAGGTATAGGGCACGCCATAGCGATTACCGGGATCGACCGCGGCCATCTTTTCCAACAGGTCGGGATCAAGATTGGCGTAGCCCTTCAGGCCCTCATGGGGGATGGCCTTGAGCGCACCTGCCGCCAGGCCGCGCGCCAGTACACTGGACGACGGGACGACCACGTCGTACCCGCTGCCACCGGTGAGCAGCTTGGTTTCCAGTATCTCCGGCGCATCGAAGGTGTCGTAGCGCACATGGATGCCCGTCTCCTGCTCGAACCGTTGCAGGGTTTCGGGGGCGACGTAATCGGCCCAACTGTACAGATTGACCACCTTGTCCTCGGCCTGGGCCGAAGCGGCAACGACGAGCAACAGCGCGGGTAAACACAGCTTGAACATGGGAGCCATGACGAACACCTGACCAGAGGAAGTGGTTGCAGGATGCGTCGTTGGATACATTGGTAAAATATCAAGTTAATTAACCTGACTTTATGACGGAGTAATGTTTGATGCTCGGCCAACTGCATGATCTGGATCTGCAATTATTGCGGCTGTTCGTCAGCGTGGTGGAGTGCGGCGGCTTCAGCGCAGCCCAGGGCGAGTTGGGGTTGAGCCAGTCGAGCATCAGCCAGCAAATGGCCAAACTGGAAACCCGCCTTGGCTATCGCTTGTGCAGTCGCGGCAAGGGCGGATTCAAGATCACTCCCAAGGGCGAGCAATTGCTCAGCGCCACCCGTGGACTGTTCGAGTCCATCGAAGCCTTCCGTCATCAATCCAACGGCGTGGCCGGACGCCTGATCGGCGAAGTGCGTCTGGGCCTGTCCGAAGCCCTGGATCAATCGGTGCTGCAACGGGTGGCCGAAGCAATCCGGCGCTTCCGTGAGCGGGACGAGTCGGTGCGTATCGAGCTGATCAGCGCCATGCCCGGCGAGATGGAACGCCTGCTGCTGCAACAGCGGCTGGACCTGGCCATCGGCTACTTCTCGCAAGTACAAAGTGCGTTTGACTACCGCGAACTGTTCATTGAAACCCAGCACCTGTATTGCGCCCCCGGCCATCCACTGTTCACCAACACGAACCCGATCGATCAGGACCTGCAGGCCAGCGACCGGGTCGATCACCCCTACCGTTTCCTGCGCAGTGACGAACCCTTTCAGGGCAAGCGGTGTTCGGCGCGCTCCGAACAGGTCGAAGGCACCCTCGCCTTCATCCTTTCCGGCAAGCATGTGGGTTATTTGCCCAGCCACTTTGCCCGTGGCTGGGAAGACAAAGGTCTGCTCAGGGCCGTGCGTCGCGGCGACATGAGTTTCGATGTCGCGTTTCATCTGGCCCGGCACCGGGCACAGGTGGCCGGCGATGCGCAGAAGGCATTCGAAGAGGACCTGCTCGCGGCGTTTGCCTGAATACGTCGTGGTCTACGCTGTAACAGTACCGGACACAGACATGCAAAAATGCACAGATAACCTGCACTTATCCGGGTTGTACAAGGCAAATTTGCACTGATACGATCCGTCATCGCTCGCGCGCGAGCATCTCGATAAAGAACAATAAAAGCAGGGAGTTAGTGATGACTGCTCAGGTTTCATCGAAGGGGGCGCTGCCCATGGAGGCCATGCAAAACGAAGTGCTGGCCGAGGTTCGCAACCACATTGGTCACCTGACCCTCAACCGCCCCGCCGGCCTCAACGCCCTGACCCTGGACATGGTGCGCAGCCTGCACCGCCAGCTCGACGCCTGGGCCCAGGATTCGCGAGTGCATGCCGTGGTCCTGCGCGGTGCCGGGGAAAAAGCCTTCTGCGCCGGCGGCGACATACGCTCGCTGTATGACAGTTTCAAAAGCGGCGACACCCTGCACGAAGATTTCTTCGTCGAGGAATACGCCCTCGACCTCGCGATCCACCATTACCGCAAACCGGTGCTGGCCCTGATGGACGGTTTTGTCCTCGGCGGCGGTATGGGCCTGGTGCAAGGCGCAGACTTGCGCGTGGTTACTGAAAAAAGCCGTCTGGCGATGCCGGAAGTCGGCATTGGCTACTTCCCCGACGTCGGCGGCAGCTACTTCCTGGCGCGCATTCCCGGTGAACTGGGAATTTACCTCGGCGTCAGCGGCGCACAGATTCGCGCCGCCGATGCGCTGTATTGCGGGCTGGCGGACTGGTACCTGGAAAGCGACAAACTGGGCGCCCTGGACGAGAAACTTGACCAGCTCGAATGGCACGACACGCCGCTCAAGGACCTGCAAGGCCTGTTGGCGAAATTCGCGGTGCAGCAACTGCCTGATGCGCCACTGGCGACTTTGCGCCCGGCCATCGACCACTTCTTCGCCCTACCCGATGTGCCGAGTATTGTGGAGCAACTGCGTCAGGTCACGGTCGCCGACAGCCATGAGTGGGCCGTCACCACCGCCAACCTGCTGGAAACCCGCTCGCCGCTGGCCATGGCCGTGACCCTGGAAATGCTCCGTCGCGGACGCGAGCTGCCCCTTGAACAATGCTTCGCCCTTGAGCTGCATCTGGACCGCCAGTGGTTCGAGCGCGGCGACCTGATCGAAGGCGTGCGCGCCTTGCTGATCGACAAAGACAAGACACCCCGTTGGAACCCGCCCACCCTCCAGGCGCTGGACGCCGAACACGTGGCGAGCTTCTTCAGCGGGTTTGACCAGAGCGAGAGCTGAGCCATGCACGATATCGAATTGAGCGAAGAACAAGTCATGATCCGCGACATGGCCCGGGATTTTGCCCGCGGCGAAATCGCGCCCCATGCCCAGGCCTGGGAAAAGGCCGGCTGGATCGACGACGGTCTGGTGGCGAAGATGGGCGAACTCGGCTTGTTGGGCATGGTTGTGCCCGAGGAATGGGGTGGCACCTATGTCGACTACGTCGCCTACGCCCTGGCGGTAGAAGAGATTTCCGCCGGCGACGGTGCTACCGGCGCTTTCATGAGCATCCACAACTCCGTGGGCTGCGGGCCGGTACTCAACTACGGCAGCGAAGAACAGAAACAGACCTGGCTGGCGGACCTGGCCAGCGGAAAGGTTATCGGCTGCTTCTGCCTGACCGAACCCCAGGCCGGTTCCGAGGCACACAACCTGCGCACCCGTGCCGAACTGCGCGACGGCCAGTGGGTGATCAACGGCGCCAAGCAATTCGTCAGCAACGGCAAGCGCGCCAAGCTCGCAATTGTATTTGCCGTGACCGATCCGGACCTGGGCAAGCGTGGCATCTCGGCGTTCCTGGTACCCACCGACACCGCCGGTTTTATCGTCGATCGCACCGAACACAAGATGGGCATCCGTGCTTCCGACACCTGCGCGGTGACCCTGAACGACTGCACCATTCCCGAAGCCAATCTGCTGGGCGAACGCGGCAAGGGTCTGGCCATCGCCTTGTCCAACCTCGAAGGCGGGCGAATCGGCATCGCAGCTCAAGCACTCGGCATCGCTCGCGCGGCGTTCGAAGCGGCGCTGGCCTACTCCCGTGATCGGGTACAGTTTGGCAAGACGATCAATGAACACCAGAGCATCGCCAATTTGCTGGCCGACATGCACATGCAACTCAACGCGGCGCGACTGATGATCCTGCACGCCGCGCGCCTGCGCACGGCCGGCAAACCCTGCCTGTCGGAGGCCTCACAGGCCAAGCTGTTTGCTTCGGAAATGGCGGAAAAGGTCTGCTCGTCCGCCATTCAGATTCATGGCGGGTATGGGTACCTGGAAGACTATCCGGTGGAGAAGTACTACCGGGATGCGCGGATCACGCAGATCTACGAAGGGTCCAGCGAGATTCAGCGGATGGTGATTGCCCGCGAACTGAAGAACTATCTGGTGTGAAGCCCTGTAGGAGCGAGCTCGCTCGCGATGGAGGTCAACGATGACGCGGGGCACCTGAATCAACCCGGTGCCCTCAGGTTTTTCGCGAGCAGGCTCGCTCCTACAAGGGATCGTGTAAACACTGAGATCCAATGTGGGAGCGAGCYTGCTCGCGATAGCGTCAGCAGTAACGCCGCATCACTTGCCTTGGAACTCAGCCTCGCGCTTGGCAATAAACGCCGCCATCCCTTCCTTCTGATCCTGCGTCGCAAACGCCGCATGGAACACTCGACGCTCAAAGCGCACGCCTTCGGCCAGGCTCACTTCAAAGGCACGGTTGACGCTTTCCTTGACCATCATCGCAATCGGCAGCGACTTCTTGGCGATCAATGCCGCGACTTTCAGCGCTTCATCCAGCAACTCATCGCTCGGCACGATACGCGCGACAATCCCGCAACGCTCCGCTTCCACGGCATCGATCAAGCGGCCGCTCAGGCACATTTCCATGGCCTTGGCCTTGCCCACCGCACGGGTCAGGCGCTGGGTGCCGCCCATGCCCGGCAGCACGCCGAGGTTGATTTCCGGCTGGCCGAATCTGGCGTTGTCGCCGGCCAGAATGAAGTCGCACATCAGCGCCAGCTCACAGCCGCCACCCAGGGCGAAACCGTTGACCGCCGCGATGATCGGCTTGCGGCGGTTGGCCACGCGGTCGCTGTCGCTGAACAGGTCGTCGATGTAGATCTGCGGATAGGTCAGCTCGGCCATTTCCTTGATATCGGCACCGGCGGCGAAGGCTTTTTTCGATCCGGTCAGGACGATGCAGCCGATGTTCGAGTCAGCCTCGAAGCCATCGAGGGCCTGGTTCAGTTCGCTGACGATCTGTGCGTTCAACGCGTTCAGCGCTTGTGGCCGGTTGAGGGTAATCAGGCCCACGCGGCCGTGGGTTTCCAGCAAAATCGTTTCATAGCTCACAGGGGACTCCTTCTTATAAATTGCGCGAAATGACCATGCGCTGAATATCGCTGGTGCCTTCGTAGATCTGGCAGACCCGCACGTCGCGGTAGATCCGCTCCAGCGGGAAGTCGTTGAGGTAACCATAACCGCCGAGGGTTTGCAGCGCCGAGGAGCATACCTTCTCGGCCATTTCCGAGGCGAACAACTTGGCCATCGAAGCCTCGACCAAAGCCGGTTTGCCACTGTCACGCAGGGCGGCGGCGTAATGCACCATTTGCCGCGCCACGGCGATCTGGGTCGCCATGTCCGCCAGGCGGAACGCCACGGCCTGGTGCTCGATGATTGGCTTGCCGAAACTCTCACGCTCACGGGCGTAGTCACGAGCTGCTTCGAAAGCAGCGCGGGCCATGCCCACCGATTGCGAAGCGATGCCGACGCGACCGCCTTCAAGGTTGGCCAGGGCAATCCTGTAGCCTTCGCCCTCCTCGCCCAAACGGTTGGCCACCGGCACCTTCACGTTTTCGAAGAGAATCTGGCAGGTGTCGGACGCATGCTGACCGAGTTTGTCTTCGACCCGCGCAACGGTGTAGCCCGGCGAATCGGTCGGCACGATAAACGCGCTGATGCCACGCTTGCCAGCGCTCGGATCTGTCACGGCAAACACGATCACCACCCCGGCATTCTGCCCGGAGGTGATGAACTGCTTGCAGCCGTTGAGCACGTAGTGATCGCCTTCCAGGCGCGCACGGGTTTTCAGGCCACTGGCGTCGGAACCAGCCTGGGGTTCGGTCAGGGCGAACGCGCCGAGCATCGCACCGCTGGCCAGCGGTTTGAGGAAGCGCTCCTTCTGATCGTCGTTGCCGTACTTGAGGATCGGCACACAACCCACGGAGTTGTGCACGCTCATGATGGTCGAGCAGGCGCCATCGCCGGCAGCGATTTCTTCCAGGGCCATGGCGTAGGCCAGGTAACCGGTGTCGCATCCGCCCCACTGCTCCGGCACCAGCATGCCGAAGAAGCCCAGCGCGGCCATCTCGCCGATGGCTTCCTTGGGAAAGCGATGCTCGCGGTCCCACTCGGCGGCGAAGGGTTTCAGCCGTTCCTGGGCAAAGTCCCGGGCCATGTCGCGGATTTGTGTTTGATCGTCATTGGGGATCATGGTGAATCCTTGAAGTTTAATTGCCCCCTGTAGGAGCGAGCCTGCTCGCGAAGAACGTCAGGGCACCGCGTTCCTCCAGGCACCCCGCGTCATCGTTAACGCCCATCGCGAGCAGGCTCGCTCCTACAAGGGACTGCGTAGTCAGTAGAGGCATTCCACGGCCATGGCCGTCGCTTCACCGCCGCCGATGCAAATCGCCGCAACGCCGCGCTTCAAGCCTTTCTGGCGCAGGGCCGAAAGCAGGGTCACCAGAATCCGCGCACCGGACGCCCCGATCGGGTGACCGAGGGCGCAAGCGCCGCCGTGCACGTTGAGTTTCTCGTGGGGGATTTCCAGATGAGTCATCGCCGCCATGCCGACCACGGCGAAGGCTTCGTTGACTTCCACCAGATCGACGTCATTGAGCGACCAGCCGGTTTTCTTCATCAACTTCTTGATTGCGCCAATTGGCGCCACTGGAAACAGACCCGGGGTGTCGGCGAACGCGGCGTGGCCATGAATCACCGCCAAGGGTTTCAGGCCTTGCTTCTGTGCCTGGGACTGGCGCATCAGCACCAGCGCGGCCGCACCGTCGGAGATCGAACTGGAGTTGGCCGCCGTCACCGTACCGCCTTCACGAAACGCCGGCTTCAGCGAAGCGATCTTGTCCAGTTTGGCTTTTGGCGGCTGCTCATCATTGCTGATCACCACTTGCTCTTTGCCAACTGTCACGGTGAGCGGGACGATTTCGGCCTTGAAGCTGCCGTCCTTGATCGCCTGTTGGGCGCGGGTGGTCGAGGCGATGGCGAACGCGTCCTGGGCTTCACGGCTGAAGCTGTTGGTTTCGGCGCAGTCTTCGGCGAAGGTGCCCATCAGGCGGCCCTTGTCGTAGGCGTCTTCGAGGCCGTCGAGGAACATCGAGTCCTGCACCCGGCCATGGCCCATGCGGTAGCCGGCACGGGCACGGTCCAGCAGGTAGGGCGCGTTGGACATGCTTTCCATGCCACCGGCGACCACGATGTCGGCACTGCCCGCCACCAACATGTCGTGGGCCAGGATCGTCGCTTCCATGCCCGAACCGCACATCTTGTTCAGGGTGGTGCAGCGGGTCGATTTATCCAGCCCCGCACCCAGCGCCGCTTGACGCGCGGGCGCCTGGCCCTGCCCCGCAGGCAGTACGCAGCCGAACAGCACTTCGTCGATGGAATCACTGGCGACCCCGGCGCGTTCAACCGCAGCCTTGATGGCTGCAGCGCCAAGTTGCGGCGCCGTCAGGCTTTTCAGATCGCCCTGAAAACCACCCATCGGGGTACGGACGGCGCTGACGATTACAATCGGATCATTGGACATTGTCATGACAAATCCTCCTTATTTGGCGGCCATGCGCAAGGCACCGTCGAGACGGATCACCTCGCCATTGAGCATGCTGTTTTCAATGATATGCCTGACCAGCCCTGCGTACTCGGCCGGTTTGCCCAGGCGTGGCGGGAACGGCACGCCGGCGGCCAGGGAATCGCGGACTTCCTGGGTCATGCCAGCCATCATCGGCGTTTCGAAGATGCCGGGGGCGATCGTCATGACACGGATGCCGAAGCGCGCCAGTTCTCGGGCCGCCGGCAAGGTGAGGCTGACAATCGCGCCCTTGGACGCCGAGTAAGCCGCCTGGCCAATCTGGCCGTCGTAAGCCGCCGCAGAAGCGGTGTTGATGATCACGCCGCGCTCGCCATCGGCATCCGCTTCGGTCTCGGCAATCGCCGCTGCCGCGAGGCGCAGCATGTTGAAACTGCCGATCAGGTTAACGTTGATCACCTGGCTGAAACTGTCCAGCGCGTGTGGACCGTTCTTGCCGAGAATCTTCTCGCCACGCACGATGCCGGCGCAGTTGACCAGACCATTGAGGCCGCCGAAGGCCTTGACCGTCGCCTGCACGGCCGCTTCGGCCGCCGCTTCGTTGCTGATGTCCGCCACCACGCTGTGCGCGCCAAGGCGCTGGGCCTGGGCTGCAACGGCTTCGGCGTTCATGTCCACCAGCATCACTTTCGCGCCAGCGGCAACCAACACCTCGGCAGTAGCTGCACCGAGGCCGGAAGCGCCACCGGTGACGATAAAAATCTTGTTCTCGATCTGCATCATTGTTTCCCTGGATTCAAGCTGGAACGTTCTTCGCCGCGGCCTCTTGAGCCTTGGCGATTTCCTGGTTGCGCAAGATAAAGCGCTGCAATTTGCCGCTTGGGGTTTTCGGCAATTCGCTGACAAATTCGATTTCACGGGGGTACGAGTGCGCCGCCAGACGCTTGCGCACGTGCTGACGCAGCTCTTCGGCCAACTCGGGGGCGGCGCGGTATTGCGGACTGAGCACGACGAAGGCCTTGACCAGTTCGGTGCGCTCCGGATCGGGTTTGCCGACCACGGCGGCCTCGACTACGGCCGGGTGTTCGATCAGGGCACTTTCCACGTCGAACGGACCGACCCGGTAGCCGGAGGTGGTGATCACGTCATCGCTGCGACCGACGAAGCTGATGCTGCCGTCCGGGTTCCACTCGACGGTGTCGCCACTCAGGTAATAGTTACCGACAAAGGCCTTGGTCGGCCCGCCTTCGTAGCCGGCGAACCAGCACATCGGCGATTGGCTGCGGTCGATGGCCAGGATGCCCGGCTGGCCAACGCCCAGTTCCTGGTATTCGTCATCCAGTACCACGATACGGTGGCCCGGCGAGGCAAATCCGGCGGCGCCCATGTGAATCGGATGCTCAAGGCCGTGGTGGTTGCACAGCACCATGCCCAGTTCGGTCTGGCCGTAGTGGTCGTGGATGACCACGTCGAGGTTATCGGCGAACCAGCGGATCACTTCCGGGTTCAGCGGCTCGCCGGCGCTGCTGACTATGCGCAGCTTGCCCTTGATCGATTTGGCGAATTCATCGCCGCCGGCAATCAGCAAACGGTAGGCCGTCGGCGAACCGGTGAGGTTGGTAATCCCGTATTTGTTGATCACCCGGCAGGTGCTTTCGAGGGTGAACGGGCCGTCGTAAAAGGTGATCGGGTGCCCCATGGACATGGGGCCCGTGACACCGAAATAAATGCCGTAGGCCCAACCCGGATCGGCGACGTTCCAGAACGCGTCTTCCGGGCGCAGATCCACCGCATCGCGGGTGTAGCTCTGGAACGCAACGATGGCCTTGAGCGGCACCGACAGTGCTTTCGACGGGCCGGTGGTGCCCGAGGTGAACATCAGCAGGAACGGATCTTCCCCGGTCAGCAGCACCGGTTCACAGTCGGCGGAATAGTTGGCCAGTTCGGCCCAGAAACTGAAATCGCCGCGAACCAGGCCCTGCCCTTTGGGGCCGGTGACGGTCACCGTGGTCGGGCAATCGGCGACTTCGGCCAGTTTCGGCCGGTTCACCCCATCGGTGACCACCACTTTGGCGCCAGAGCAGCTCAGACGGTGCTCGATGGCTTTGGGACCGAACGCGGTAAACAGCGGTTGATACACCGCGCCGATGCGCCAGGTGGCGAACACGGTGATCAACAATTCGATATTGCGTGGCAACAGGCCGGCCACCTTGTCGCCTTTCTTCACGCCCTGGGCCTGCATGAAATTGGCGAAACGCGCGGCCTTGTCCTGCAGTTCGGTGAAGGTGTAAGCCGCGCTGCTGCCGTCGCGGCCTTCCCAGAACAGCGCGATGCGACCCGGCAAGGCATGCCGGTCACAGCATTCGACACAGGCGTTGAGGGCCGTCAGATTGCCTGCGAGTGCGGCATCGACGGTGTGCTGATAATTGAACTGAGAAGTAGCAGACAAGTAATCGCGCATTGCCAGAATCCCTCTGTGTTTTTTATTAGGTTGGGGGGAACCGTAATCAACAGGGAAATACTCGCTCTGCGCGGGGTGCCGGGCAATGGTCAAAGCTATCAAGTTGTCTGACTGCTTTGGCCAAAGCCCGCAGGGCATCAAGCGATGAAGTGCACCCCGGGTTTGGCGCGCTCGTCCACGGTCAGCTCGAACACATCCGGGCGGGCGTAGTGGCCGACCACGTCAAAGTCATAACGGGCGCGTACCAGGTCGTCGGTGTCGATTTGTGCAGTGAGCAGACCGGCGCTGTCGCGCAGAGGTCCGGCGAGGATGTCGCCCATGGGACCGACGATCACGCTGCCGCCGGCAATCAACGGCCGATCCGCCGGCCAGTTGGCGATGTCCAGGCCCTGGGCTTGCGGCGATGCCTGGACCTGGCAGGCGCTGACCACGAAGCAACGCCCCTCATGGGCAATGTGGCGCATGCTGACTTGCCACATCTCCCGTTCGTCCACGGTCGGCGCGCACCATACCTCCACGCCCTTGGCGTACATCGCCGTGCGCAGCAGCGGCATCATGTTTTCCCAGCACACCACCGCGCCGACGCGCCCGACCTGGCTGTCGATCACCGGCAAGGTCGAGCCATCGCCCTTGCCCCAGATCAGCCGTTCGGTACCGGTGGGCATCAGCTTGCGGTGTTTGGCCAGCAGCCCGGCCTGCGGATCGAAGTACAGCGCGGTGCAGTACAAGGTGCTGCCGGCGCGCTCGATCACGCCGATCACCAGATTGGCCCCCGTGCGTGCGGACAGCCCCACCAGCGCCTCGGTTTCGACACCGGGCACGTCAATGGCATTGGCGAAATAGCGGGCAAAGGCTTCGCGCCCTTCCGGCAGGCGATAGCCCAGCTGCGTGCCAAAGCCCTCGCCTTTGGGATAACCACCCAGCAGCGCTTCGGGCATCACCACCAACCCGGCGCCGGATTCGATGATCGCGTTTTCATAGGACAGGATCAGTTCCAGGG
>NZ_JBFULI010000090.1:0-12361 GCF_056400405.1 Pseudomonas sp. P5_B3
TCCCCGCACAACCGCCGGATTTACGCAGCCTGATCCTTGACCACAAGAGCTTCGCGATCTTTTGCTCGCTCGCCCTGATCGGCTTCGCCTTATATCCGGTTCTTGTCCATCGGCTCGCGGTTTCGATTCACGCTTCCTCCCCACACTCGGTCGCCCTCATGCAGTTGCGCTTCACTTCGTTCGCTGTGGTCAGCTTACGACGGGACTTTCACCCGCAAGATTGCGCCCATGCTGGGCGCACAAAAAAAGAGGCTCTTGAAGAGCCTCTTTTCTGTCGCGTCACAACTTACTGCGGCGTGCCGTGAACTACACCGGCAGTGTTGTCCAGCAGACTCTTGGTCGCGGTTTGCAGGAACGCTTCGAGCTTGAGCTTCAACTCAGCGGTACCCGGTGCATCCGCAATGATCTCGGCATGCGGCGTAGCGCCCATTTCGTACTGATACAACTTTGGCGCCATGTCCTTTTCCTTCGGCAGTACAAGGATCCGGTCGTCGCTGAGGATGGCCGTGGTCTGCTCGTTACCCGAAGGTTTGATCACACCAAAACCCTTATCGCCTTCAGGCAGGTTGAGCAGGTCGCGGCCCCAGCATTGCTGGCGAGTTTCGCCGCCCAGGCGGCCCATGATGGTCGGCACGACGTCGATCTGGGTGCCCACGGTGTGGTCACGCTGACCGAACTTTTCCTGGATGCCCGGCGCGATCATCAACATCGGCACGTTGAAGCGGCCCAGGTCCATTTCAGTGATTTGCTGTTCGTTGCCGAAACCGTGGTCACCGACGATGACGAACAGGGTTTCCTTGAAGTACGGCTCCTTGCGGGCCTTTTCAAAGAACTGGCCCAGCGCCCAGTCCGCGTAACGCATGGCGGTCAAGTGCTCGTTCAGGCTGCCGCGATTGGTCACCCGCTCGACCGGCAATGGCGTCGGCAAGGCGTAAGGCGTGTGGTTGGACAGGGTTTGCAGCAAGGCATAGAACGGTTTGCCGTTTTCCCGCGCCTTGAGCTCTTGCAGGCTGCGATCGAACATATCCTGGTCGGACACGCCCCATGTCGGGTCGGAGAACACCGGGTTAACGAAGTCGTTACGGCCGATGAAGTTGGTCATGCCCTGGTTGCTGAAGAAGCCCGACTGGTTGTCCCAGGCGAAATCACCGTTGTAGACATACACGTCGTCATAGTGACGGGCACTGAGCAACTGCGGCAGGCCAGACAGCTTGTGGCTGCCTTCCGGGGTCTGCATCAGGTATTCGAAACCCGGCAGGTTCGGGAAGCAACCCATGGTGGCGAACATACCCTGGTGGGTATGAGTACCGTTGGAGAAGAAGCGGTCGAACAGCAGGCCTTCCTTCGACAGCTTGTCGAGGTACGGCGTGATGTTGCCCGGCCCGCCCAAAGCCCCCACCGAGTGACCGGCCATGCTTTCCATCAGGATCACGACGACGTTCTTGATCGGCAGGGTCTTGTCGGTCGGCGGCGTGTAGTCACGACGTACGGCAGCCATGTCGGCGTCTACCAGTTTCTCGTCGGGCAGCACCAGCATGTCACGCACGACTTGCTGGGCTTGCTCTTGAGGCAGGGTGGCCTTCCAGATGTTGTCGCGTTCTTCGGACATCCGGCTTTTCGCTGCGGCAACCAGTTGCAGGGTGCCATTGAGGCCCAACTGGTTGGCGAAGTTCGAGTTGGTGGTGTAGACGTCACCCCAGCGCAATGGCGGGCCTTGACGCAGAGTGCCACGCGCGGCGACCACGCAAACCAGCAGGCACACCACGAATACCGCGATACGCGCGTACCAAGGCGCAACCTGGCGCGTGCCGATGCTGCCGCCACTGAACGGGCCACGGGGACGGGTCGCACGGTCGGCGCCCTTGAATGCCAGGCTCAGGATCCAGGTGCCCACGGCCCATGCCAACAGGTAACGGACCACCGGGAAACCGTACCAGAGCATGCTCATCACGGTTTTCGGATCTTCCTTGACGTACTGGAAGACCAGGCCGTTGAGACGCTGGTGGAACTCACGGTAGAAGTCCATCTCCATCAGGCCCAGGAACAGCGCAATGCTGGAGACGATCGTCAGCCACAGACGGAACAGCCCGCGTGCCGCCATGGCCCGGGCGCTGAACAATGCCAGCAGCAACGGAATGCTGAGATAGATCACCAGACGCAAGTCGAAACGCAGACCGTTGGCGAATGCCTCAAGGAAGGTCGAGGCCGGTGTGTCGAGGATCATCGAGCGGTTGTAAACCAGCAGCGCGACGCGCAGCAGGCTGAACATGACCATCATGACCAGGGCACACAACAGCGTGTAGGCCAGATGCGATTTGACGGTCGGTTGCAGCAGGCGACTAGAAGCTCGCTGCTGATTCAGGGCGTCCGGGATTGCCATGTCGTTTTAGGACCCATTGGAAGTTAAAGTTTCAAAAATACAGCTGCGCCTTGCCCTCTTTTCGGCCCGTACAAGGCCTGGGGTTTGCGCGGTGCGCAAATGTTGCACGATCAACGGCTGCATTGCCATTGATTACTACCCTCATCCCGACTGTTTCATCCTGCATTCAGGAATACGCAGCGTGCTGCGGGAGAGCCGGCGAATTGTCTTGGAGACGGGGTGAAAATTTCGTGCAACGCATATCCGGAAACAAATTAAAGCGCCCGCGTCCGTCAAAAACGCAAACGCCCCGAACCGGTCGGGGCGCTACGAAGTCACCTTGAAAGAACGACAGCGTTACTTCTCGGCGCGTTCCTTGAGGGCTTTCAAGGTATTGAACGGGGCATCCACCACAAACTTGTTGGCCACCAGCGACGGCACGCTGCCGCCGGGCTCGGTGTGCACCTGATAGGTCACTTCGACCTGGTCGCCCTTGGGCACGAACTTCCAGAAACCGGCGACCTTGGCGACCCGGACGAAGCCTTTTTCTTCAGGAATGTACTTCGGTACGCCTTCGAGCTTGCGGGTCAGGCTGCCATCGGCTCCTTCGAGGGTAGTGACGTGCAGCACCGAATCACGCGGAGTAACCGGCCACGGGGTGTTGAACTGAGTGTAGGTCCAGCTCTGGTCACCTTCGTGCTTGAGCAACTTCTGGGTTTTGCATTCGTGAATCCAGGCGCAGGCTCCGGACACGTCTTCCTGCAACGCGCGCAACTTGGCTATGGTGGTTTTCATCAGCGTGACGCCCTGGTAGGCCTTGTAGTCGGAGCCGGCCACTTCACTCAGGGAGATCTTGATGCCGTCTTCGTCTTTTTTGACTTTCCAGTCTTCGGCCCGGGCCGTCGAAGTAGCCAGCACAACCGTCAAACCACACAGCACAGCAATACGATGCAGCGAACCCATAGTCTTATTCCTTATTGTTGAAGTTCCGTACGTTGGGCTTGCACCTGCGATCACCTTCAGGTTTTTCGGAGGTGATCACAGGTGCAAGCCCACACATCACGCCGCCGTCATTTGCTCCCACCAGCCAATCAACCGGATCGCTTCTTCGCTGCTGCTTCCGCACACTTCGGGGTCGGCCTCGAAAGCAGAACACACCGCCGGCCGTTCCGGCTGGCCGAAAATATTGCACAGGTTATCGGAGGAAAGTTGCAGGCAACGCTCCCCTGCGGCTTTGCCGTTGGGCATTCCGGGAATCGGTGAACTGATGGAAGGGGCAATGCAACAAGCGCCACAGCCCTCACGGCATTTCATGACGACAAGCTCCTCGCGACGGGCAATGTGTAAAAGGACGGGGCACAGAGTACCTGCTAAAACAGTTGTTTTAAATTACCTGCGAGCGGGTTTTTCAATGCAAACGGGCATGACCGACCAGTCTCCGACAAAGCGTCTGGTCTGCGGCTCGCGGATCCGGACAGGATTACTGCTTGAACTCGAAGTCCAGTGCCGCGCCTTCGACCTCGCGACGCTCTTCATTGCGCAACTGCAGCTGCATTTCATTGGTGATCAGGCGGCCGTTGAGCTGGAACTGGCTGCTGCCGCTTTTGTCACCGAACATCTCGGGCAATAACGGTTCACGTCTGGTCAACGGTACCGTTCCTGCCGGCTTCAGTTCCTGGACCATATCCTTGGGCAAACTCAGGTCCAGCTTGGCGGATGGAAGTTCGGTCTTTACCACCTCGCTGGCCGATTTCGATTTGGAGGCGATGGGTGGACGCTTTTTCGCGGGCGTCGCCGTTTTTTGGACTGTCGAAGTTTTTTTTGCAGGTTCGGTTTTTATCGGTGCGACGTGGAAACTGCCGGTAGCCTGTTCCTGCTCGGTAGCGGCGACGGCGGATGCCGGCTGAATACTCGCAAACAGACAGAGCAATAGCCAGGCGGCAGGAAAAATCGGTTTCATGTATCCCACGGTGGGTGCAAGCGGCAGAGGCGCATATGCTCGCCTGTTGCAGCCCACAAGACAAGCGCGGTAGCAGCCTGTTACAAACCGCCTGCCATCTCCTGGCAGAGTTGCGTGGCCAGCATGCCCAGGGTCATCAATGCGCGCTCGGCTTCACGGTTCCACGGGATGCCGCAATTGAGGCGGATGCAGTGATTGAATTGCTCGGTATTACTGAAGATCAGTCCCGGCGCGATACTGATGCCCTGCTGCAATGCCCGCACGTGCAATTCTTGCGTGTTAACCCGCCCCGGCAGACTGACCCACAGAATGAAGCCACCGGTAGGCCGGGTCATCTGCGTGCCTTCCGGAAAATACTGCTGCACAGCCAGCTGGAAGGCACTGAGGTTTTTCCGGTATTCCTGACGGATGAAGCGCAAATGCCGGTCGTACCCGCCATTTTCCAGGTAAGCGGCGATGCCCATCTGGGTCACGCTGCACGCGGAATGCGTGCTGAAGGTCTGCAAGCGCTGGATTTCCTGCTGATACTTGCCGGCAATCATCCAGCCGATCCGCACACCAGGCGACAGGGTTTTAGAGAAGCTTGAGCAATAGATCACCCGGTCCAGCCGATCGTAGGCCTTGAGGGACTTGGTGCGCCCCTGTTCGAACATCAGCTCGCCGTAGATATCGTCTTCGACAATCTGGATATCGAAGTCCGACGCCAGGCGCAGCAATTGTTTCTGCCGCTCCTCCGGCATGGTGCCGCCCAATGGATTGCTCAGTCGCGTGGTCAGCACCAACGCCTTGATCGACCATTGGTTGGCCGCCAGTTGCAGGGCTTCCAGGCTCATGCCCGTGGCCGGATCGCTGGGGATCTCGATGACCTTGAGGCCCAACAGATCGGCCAGTTGCAGCAACCCGTAATAGGTCGGCGACTCGGCTGCAATCAGATCGCCCGGACGGGTCAGCACGCGCAAAGACATCTGCAGCGCATCGACGCAGCCGTGAGTGATCACCACTTCCGACGGATCGACCACCACGCCGGCATCGCGCATGCGGATCGCCACCTGACGGCGCAACGGCTCGAAACCAGGGCTGAACATGTAGCTGAAGGCCCGCGGGCTATGGAAACGGGTGACCTTGGCCAATTGCTGATGCAGTGCCCGCACCGGCAAATAGTCGACACTCGGCACCGCAGCGCCCAGCGGGAAGACACCTTCACGACGGGACTCGACCAGGACTTGCTGAATGATGCTGCTGCGGGTGACCAGGCCGGGGCGCTCGACCCGGGCGATGTCCGGCGTCGGTGCGGTGAGTGCCGGCGTCTGGTGCACGTAGTAACCCGACTGCGGCCGGGCGCGGATCAGCCCCTGATCCTCGAGATTGGCATATGCCTGCAACACCGTCGCATGGCTGACATTGAGCTGCGAGCTCATCTTGCGCACCGAAGGCACGCGCTCTCCCGGCTGATAGACCCCACGGCGGATGTCTTCGGCCAGTTGTTGAGCAATACGTTGATAGAGCAAAAGATTGGTCATGACGCAGCACTCGATTTCACGGGCATTTTATTCTTGTGTGAAACAATACCGGAACAGTTTAGAAGTGTACGGGGACAGTTGCCACAATAGTCGACCGTACAGTGCAGTGTCAGCAAAATCTGTACTGTTTTTTGCAGTAATCGGCGGACATAAAAAAAACCCGGCGCTGCATGGCAGGCCGGGTTTTCCAGCGACGCAACCCTTAGCGGGCAGCGCCGAGCTGGCCCTTTTCGTCGGAAAACACAATTTCCACCCGACGGTTCTGCGCACGGCCCCGTTCCGACGCATTCGCGTCCACCGGATACTCGTCGCCATAACCCTCGACCTGGATGCGCTTGTCGTCGATGCCCAGGTCCATCAGCACGTCAGCCACCGATTGTGCGCGGTCGCGGGACAGCTTGAGGTTTTCCTGCTTGCCCCCGGTACTGTCCGTATAACCTTCGATCCGCACCACACGCTTGGGGTTGAGTTGCAGGAACTGCACGATCTTCAACACCACACGATTGGCCGACGGTTTCAATTCTGCTTCGCCGGTGTCGAACAGCATGTCGCCCAAGGTCATCACCAGACCGCGGTCGGTCTGGCTGGTCGTCAATGCCAGGATCTGCTCCTCGAGCCATTTGCCTTGCTGCTGCACGCTGAACAGTTTGGATTCACGCAGTGCCAGTTGCAGGCGCTGCCGCTCCAGTTCAAGCTTCGCCGCTTGCTCTTCATTGAGCGCCTGATTGGTGTGTTCCCGGGCAATGGCGCTATAGCGTTGGCTCAGGTAGGCGTAATGCACCACGTCCGAACCGCTGCCCCAATAACTGGACAGGCGATCGGCACGGGCCAGGGACTCACCGGCGCGAATCACGTCCTTGGGGGCGATTCGCAGCACATTGGAGTCTTCCTTGACCTTCTGAAAGTCGGCGCCGGCCTGCTGCAATGCAGTCTCGCTGTGCTGGCTGGCGCAACCAAAGAGGCTCGCACAGCCTGCCAGGATCAAACCGCCGAGGGCTTTGCTCTTGAGGCTCATTCGGCATCTCCCAGTTGCTTTTGCAGGCGGGCGATGCGGGTGTTAAGCACGTTCAACTGTTCCTCGCTCTTGGCCGTCAACACCTTGGCTTCAGCCAGGCGCGCATCGAGTTCGGCCTGTTCGGCCCGCATGCGTGCGTTTTTGAAGGATTGATCGGTCATGTTGCCCTTGGCGCGATTGAACTTGTCTTCGGCCAGTTTCATTTCCGGCACATCGTCGGCGGTGGCGCCCACGGCCTTGGCCTGTTCGAGCGCCTGTTCGGTCAGGCGAATCTGTTCATTCGGCGCAGGATCGGTTGCACAACCCGCCAGGGCGGCAAAGGCCACGGCAGCGAAAAGAGGTCGAATACTCACTGAAAATCCTTACTGTTTTGGGGTACTGACGGGTTGTTGCGGGGGGATTGGCTGTGGTTGTGAGCGTTGTGCCTTCCATCGCTCGATATTGCGTATCAGCACGGCCTCCGTCAGTCCGGACGCGGGCAATTCTGTCATCTTTTTGGCCAACTGTCCGCGCAACCACGGATCGTTGCACGCCGAGTCATGGGAAATCGCCAGGTACAGGCCTGGCTTGTCGACCGGTTGCGAGCGCGCGACCAGATCACTGGCCATGCCCAGTGTCTGTGCGGTCGCCATGCCCGAGTAACGTCCTGCCAGTACAAACTCGACCTCGCCCAACAATAGTTTCTGAAAGGCCTGGGTCAGGCTGGACGTGCGCGTGAGGGTTAGCTGCTGTCCGGCAAACGTGCTGAATTGCGCGGTCAATCGGGCCTTTTCCGACACGGCACCGGAATGGCCGTGCAGATCTTGTGCTTCGTTATAGATCAGCGTCGAGTCCTTGCGTGTCCAGACCAGATAGTCGTTTTCCAGCACGGGTGGATGGATGTAATCCAGGGATTCCAGCTCACTGACGGTCAACGTCGCGTCCGCCAGCATGTCCATGCGCCCGCTGCGCACTTCGTCCAGGGCCTGGGCACGTTTGCCGGCATAAAGCAGTTCGACCTTGAGCCCCAACTCCCCCGCCACTTGCTGCAGCAAATCGGCGCTGGCACCGATCAGGTATTTGGGATTCTGCGGGTCTTGCCACAGGTACGGCGGTGCGTCCGGGCTGCCGGTGACCACCAGGCGTTCGCATTTGCCGGCAGCATTGGACAGTGCTGGAAATGTCGTCAAACCCAGTAGTAATGACCAGCCACATACACGACGCAAATCCATGGCAACACACTCCCGTTGAGATCGTTTATATCCCTGTAGGAGCGAGCCTGCTCGCGATGGTTTCAAATGCACCGCTTGTATCCAGGATCCCCGCGTCATCGTTAACGTCCATCGCGAGCAGGCTCGCTCCTACAGGGGACAAAGCCAAAAAAAAGCCCGACCAAAAGGCCGGGCTCTTTATAAGTGAAGCAGCCGGATTAGACCAGCTTCTCCAACTCAGGGATGGCTTCGAACAGGTCTGCCACCAGGCCGTAATCGGCCACCTGGAAGATCGGCGCTTCTTCGTCCTTGTTGATCGCAACGATCACTTTGGAGTCTTTCATGCCGGCCAGGTGCTGGATCGCGCCGGAGATACCGACGGCGATGTACAGCTGTGGCGCAACGATCTTGCCGGTCTGACCGACCTGCATGTCGTTGGGTACGAAACCTGCATCGACCGCGGCGCGCGATGCTCCGACGGCAGCGCCCAGCTTGTCGGCCAGGGCGTACAGGTGTTTGAAGTTGTCACCGTTCTGCATGCCACGGCCGCCGGAAACGACGATCTTGGCAGCGGTCAGTTCCGGACGATCGGACTTGGCCAGTTCTTCGCCAACGAAGCTGGAGATGCCAGCGTCGTGGGCAGCAGCAACAGCTTCAACGGCAGCGGAGCCACCTTCAGCTGCAACCGGATCGAAACCGGTGGCACGCACGGTGATCACCTTGACCGCAGCGTTCGATTGAACGGTAGCGATGGCGTTACCGGCGTAGATCGGACGCTTGAAGGTGTCGGCGCTTTCTACCGAGATGATCTCGGAGATCTGGTCAACGTCCAGTGCAGCGGCAACGCGCGGCAGGATGTTTTTGCCGTTGGAAGTAGCGGCAGCCAGGATGTGGCTGTAGCCCGCAGCCCCTGCTTCTTGAACGAGAGCAGCGACCAGCGGAGCAACGTTTTCCGGCAGCTGGTGCGCGTAGGCAGCGTTATCGGCTACCAGCACTTTAGCCACGCCAGCCACTTTCGCAGCGGCTTCAGCCACGGCGCCAGCGCCCTGGCCTGCAACCAGAACGTGGATGTCGCCACCGATTTTGGCAGCGGCAGCAACGGTGTTCAGCGTGGCCGGGGCCAGCACTTTGTTGTCGTGTTCAGCAATAACCAAGATAGTCATTTAGATTACCTTCGCTTCGTTTTTCAGTTTCTCGACCAGTTCAGCCACCGACTTGACCTTGATACCCGCGCTGCGTGCAGCAGGCGCTTCGACTTTCAGGGTCTTGTTGGTGGAGGCGGTGGAAACGCCCAAAGCGTCCGGAGTCAGCACTTCGAGAGGCTTCTTCTTGGCTTTCATGATGTTTGGCAGAGACGCATAACGCGGCTCGTTCAAACGCAGGTCGGTGGTGACGATGGCCGGCAGTTTCAGGGAAACCGTCTGCGCGCCGCCGTCGATTTCACGGGTCACGGCTACGCTGTCGCCGTTGATTTCGACTTTCGAAGCGAACGTGCCCTGACCGTAGCCGCTCAATGCAGCGAGCATCTGGCCAGTCTGGTTGTTGTCGCTGTCGATGGCCTGTTTGCCAAGGATCACCAGCTGAGGCTGTTCCTTGTCGACAACGGCCTTCAGCAGCTTGGCAACGGCCAGGGAAGTCAGGTCTTCGGCGGACTCGACGAGGATGGCACGGTCGGCACCCAGAGCCAGCGCGGTGCGCAGTTGCTCTTGAGCGGTGGACGGGCCTACGGAGACGACGACGATTTCAGTCGCAACACCCTTCTCTTTCAGGCGTACGGCTTCTTCCACGGCGATCTCGCAGAACGGGTTCATCGACATCTTGACGTTGGCAAGATCGACGCCGGAATTGTCCGCCTTGACGCGAACCTTGACGTTGTAATCCACAACGCGTTTGACAGCTACAAGAACCTTCATGGATTCCTCGTTACTCTCCGGTGAAAAGAAAGTCGCCTAGGCGAACCTGGCGGTTGATGCTCATCGGGCGCAAGGGCACCTCCAAAAACGCCGGCAAAGCTGTCAAGTGACCATCGCTCATGATCTGGATGACCGTCCGTCAGTGGTGACTGATGAGTCATTCAACATCGCGGCGTGTAAACTGCGCATCAACCCCGCGCAGCGCATCACTCTCTACTGCCATCGCCCTGTCTTTAGAGGTGCTCTTGAAACCAACAGTCAGCCTACGGCGAGCGCAAAACCGCCCGTATCTTGACCGGAACACCTATTCCGGTCAATACGCCAAAATGGCCGTTCATAAGCCGGGTGACTTTGATTTCTCTGGCTTTGAGCCATTTCAAACAAACGTTTGTATTGGACGCTGAGAGTGGTGTAGATATAATGCGCCACCAAAGAGAAAGGTGGTTAATCGATTGTCCTCTCCCGGCGCTGCGCAGGGATTCACGGATGCGACACCCGACTTCCAAATTAGAAAAAAAACTGTTGAGCCTTGAGTAGGAGATAGCCTGTGGAACGCGAATACATGGAATTCGACGTGGTCATCGTCGGTGCCGGCCCCGCTGGTCTTTCCGCCGCCTGCCGCTTGAAGCAGAAGGCCGCCGAAGCCGGTAAGGAAATCAGCGTCTGCGTGGTCGAAAAAGGCTCCGAAGTCGGTGCTCACATTCTGTCCGGTGCCGTGTTCGAACCACGGGCCCTGAACGAACTGTTCCCGAACTGGAAAGAACTCGGCGCGCCGCTGAATACGCCAGTCACCCGCGATGACATCTTCGTTCTGAAAAACGCCGACAGCGCGCAGAAAATTCCAGACTTCTTTGTGCCCAAGACCATGCACAACGAAGGCAACTACATCATCTCCCTGGGCAACCTGTGCCGCTGGCTGGCCCAGCAGGCCGAGAACCTGGGCGTGGAAATCTACCCGGGCTTCGCCGCCCAGGAAGCGCTGTTCGACGAGAACGGCGTGGTTCGCGGGATCATCACCGGCGACCTGGGCGTTGACCGCGAAGGCAATCCGAAAGAAGGCCTGTACACCCCGGGCATGGAGCTGCGCGCCAAGTACACGCTGTTCGCCGAAGGTTGCCGCGGCCATATCGGCAAGCAGCTGATCAAGCGCTTCAACCTCGACAGCGAAGCCGATGCCCAGCATTACGGCATTGGCCTGAAGGAAATCTGGGAAATCGACCCGGCCAAGCACCAGCCAGGCCTGGTGGTCCACACTGCCGGTTGGCCGCTGGACATCATGAGCACCGAGAACACCGGCGGCTCGTTCCTCTACCACCTGGAAAACAACCAGGTGGTGGTCGGCCTGATCGTCGATCTTTCCTACAGCAACACCTTCCTGTCGCCGTTCGATGAGTTCCAGCGCCTCAAGCATCACCCGGTGCTCAAGCAATACCTGGAAGGCGGCAAGCGCATCAGCTACGGCGCGCGTGCATTGGCCAAGGGTGGCATCAACTCGCTGCCGAAAATGGTCTTCAAGGGCGGTGCACTGATCGGTTGCGATCTGGGCACCATGAACGTGGCCAAGATCAAAGGCAGCCACACCGCGATGAAGTCCGGCATGCTCGCAGCTGAATCCGTGGCCGAGGCACTGTTCGCTGAAAAAGACGGCACCGAAGAGCTGACCACTTACGTCGACGCCTTCAAGCAGAGCTGGCTCTATGACGAACTGTTCGCCAGCCGCAATTTCGGCCCGGCGATGCACAAGTTCGGCCCGATCATCGGTGCCGGTTTCAACTGGCTCGATCAGAACATCTTCGGCGGCAAACTGCCGTTCACCCTGCACGACACCAAGCCGGATTACGCTTGCCTGAAGCTCGCGGCCGACTGCAAGAAGATCGACTACCCGAAACCGGACGGCAAGATCAGCTTCGACAAACTGAGCTCGGTGTTCATCTCCGGTACCAACCACGAAGAAGAGCAGCCGTGCCATCTCAAGCTGGCCGACCCGAGCATCCCGATCAGCAAGAACCTGCCGCTGTACGATGAGCCGGCACAGCGTTACTGCCCGGCCGGCGTGTACGAAGTGATCACCAAGGAAGACGGCGAGAAGCGCTTCCAGATCAACGCCCAGAACTGCGTTCACTGCAAGACCTGTGACATCAAGGATCCTGCACAGAACATCACCTGGGTGACGCCGGAAGGCTCTGGCGGCCCGACTTACCCGAACATGTAAGCCGAACCGCGAACATCAAGGCTCCCGAAATGGGGGCCTTTTTGTTGCCTGCGATTTGAGCCACACCACAAAACCACTGTAGGAGCGAGCCTGCTCGCGATGAGGGAGTGTCAGCCGCCGTCAATGTTTTCTGATGTACCGCTATCGCGAGCAGGCTCGCTCCTACAGTGGTTTTGTGGTGTGGCTCAAATC
>NZ_JBFULI010000091.1:0-12286 GCF_056400405.1 Pseudomonas sp. P5_B3
AGTCCACCCTGTTCAACGCCCTGACCAAGTCCGGGATCGCGGCCGAGAACTTCCCCTTCTGCACCATCGAGCCGAACAGCGGTATCGTGCCGATGCCGGATCCGCGCCTGGATGCCCTGGCTGCCATCGTCAATCCAAAGCGCATCCTGCCGACCACCATGGAATTCGTCGACATCGCGGGCCTGGTTGCCGGCGCGTCGAAAGGTGAAGGCCTGGGCAACAAGTTCTTGGCCAACATCCGTGAAACCGATGCCATCGCCCACGTAGTCCGCTGCTTCGAAGACGAGAACGTGATTCACGTCTCCAACAGCGTCGACCCGAAACGCGACATCGAAATCATCGACCTGGAACTGATCTTCGCCGACCTCGACAGCTGCGAGAAGCAACTGCAGAAAGTCGCGCGCAACGCCAAGGGTGGTGACAAGGATGCAGTGGTCCAGAAAGGCCTGCTGGAGCAACTGATCGCTCACTTCACCGAAGGCAAGCCGGCGCGCACTCTGATGAAGAACATGGGCGCCGACGAAAAAGCGGTGATCAAGGGCTTCCACCTGCTGACCACCAAGCCGGTCATGTACATCGCCAACGTCGCAGAAGACGGTTTCGAGAACAACCCGCTGCTGGACATCGTCAAAGCCATCGCCGAAGAAGAAGGCGCTGTGGTTGTTCCGGTGTGCAACAAGATCGAAGCGGAAATCGCCGAGCTCGATGACGGCGAAGAGAAAGACATGTTCCTCGAAGCCCTGGGCCTCGAAGAGCCTGGCCTGAACCGCGTGATCCGTGCCGGCTACGAAATGCTGCACCTGCAGACCTACTTCACCGCCGGTGTCGAAGAAGTCCGCGCCTGGACCGTCCGCGTCGGTGCCACCGCACCACAAGCCGCTGGCGTGATCCACACCGACTTCGAAAAAGGCTTCATCCGTGCCGAAGTGATCGCCTACAACGACTTCATCCAGTACAAGGGCGAAGCCGGTACCAAGGAAGCCGGTAAATGGCGCCTGGAAGGCAAGGATTACATCGTCAAAGACGGCGACGTGATGCATTTCCGTTTCAACGTGTGACGGCCCCCGTGGAATTCCACGGAGCTTGATGGACCTCAAAACCCCCGTAATCATTAGATGATACGGGGGTTTTGCGTTTAAGCACCACCACCCTCATCCATTGAGATCCGAGCGTTGGTTGGCTAATATTCCGGGTACGACGCCCCTAAGCCGGTTTTGAAAACCGGGTATGGCGGGAACCCGGAGATCAGACCATGCTCACCGATACCCAATGCCGCACCGCAAAGCCCAAGGACAAGCCTTACAAGCTCACCGATGGAAAGGGCTTGTATCTTGAGGTCAAACCCAACGGTACCAAAGCGTGGCGCTACCGCTTTGCGATACGCACTGGGGACACCACCAAAGAAAACACCTTTGCTGTTGGCGACTATGCAATTCCGCCCCGTGGCGAAAGTGATGAAGACGCCTTGGCCCGGCGCAAAGGTCGACGCTTTACCCTGGCAGAAGCACGCGACGAACGCGTCAAAGCCCGAGACCTGGTGAAGCAAGGCATCAATCCCGCCCGACATCGGCAACTCACTCGCATCAAACAGCAGCAGGACAACGCCACCACCTTTGAGACTGTTGCAAAGGAATGGCTTGCACTGAAAGACTGGGAAGAGATCACCAAGGTCAGACGACTGGAAATGCTCGAGCGTGTAGTTTTCCCCAAGATCGGTCTGTGGCCGATCAAAAGCATCACCCCCGCACACATCCTTGATGTACTTACCACCTCAGCGAAGAAGAATGGCCTGACGGTTGCGGCAGCGGCCAAGCGTAGTATGTCTGGCATCTTTGAACTCGCGGTTTCGACGCTACGAGCTGATACCGACCCGGTCTATCCAGTCCGCAGAGCCCTTCCGGCCAACAAAACCCAACACAAGCGCCCGCTTACGGTGGATGAAATCGGCCAACTCTTGCGTGACGTAGAAGGTCATTGCGGACGTCACGAAACCGCCATCGCGTTCCGCCTGATGTGGTTCACGCTCTGTCGTCCGAATGAAGCAGTCGAGGCACGTTGGGATGAGTTCGACCTGGATGCTGCCCGCTGGAGGATTCCTGCTGAGCGTATGAAGAAGCGCAAGGAGCACAATGTCCCCCTCCCAGCCCAAGCAGTGGACATGCTGCGCGGTCTGCACACCGTTACCGGCAAGTATGAGCACCTGTTCCCCCATCGAGATGAGCGTACGAAGCCTATGGTCGCAGCGTCATTTCGACAGATGCTCAAGTCCTTGGGCTGGAGCGGCAAGTACAGCCCCCATGCCACCAGAACCACCGGGAGCACCCGCCTCAACGAGATGGGTTATCCCGGTGATTGGATCGAGCGGCAACTCGCCCATGCTGAACCCAATGCGGTACGGCGCACATACAACCAAGCCGAGTACATGGCGGATCGCACAAACATGATGCAGCAGTGGGCAGACATGCTGGATGCGTGGAGACGAGGCGAATGCAATGTCATGCCACTAAACCGAGTTGCCATTCACTAAGGGCGCAACTCCCCCCTGGCGACAGCGGCGACACCCGCGACAACCCAAGTAATCCGTGGCCTGCAGCATGGCGACAGAGGTGGCGACTGTCGCCGTTGCAAGCCTCGCTCTTGGGACCTTTTCGGCCAAGCCCATGGGGGCGGGAAGGCTCCGCATTCCCGCCCCCATGGACTCACATTAAAAACCGACGAACGACCACCCGGCCATGGAAAACCACCGGCCTCCAAGGTCTTCCAGCGCTACCGATTGATTCAAGAGTCACCCCCAAAATGCTGTTGACCGCGAGCAAATCGAGCGCTAAACCAGAACCGTACCAGCGCTGTCCTCGACAGCACCCAGGTAGCCAGAACCTTTGAGGCTACGCCACATCGTGGTGGTTCTCCCCAAGTGCGATTAGCGTCCGGCGGCTCGCACGGTCACAGCGATGTGATGGATGCCACTTCTTCCAGAATGCCCACTGCGGCAACTCATGCCCCCTCCTGGCTGCTCTGCAGCAACTTATCCGCTTGGCCATTTCTTGCGCCAACCTGTTGCCCGTCTCTTTGCCCTCTAAAGAGACGGGCGCATATCACACTGCTGCAGCCCTGCTCGCACGGGCCTTGGCGGCTTTCCCCCTCGTGACAATCGGCGTGACAAACACCGAATGCTCACCCGCCACAGCGATGCCGATGACGGTGCCGCAGCCCATGGAATGGACTGCACCTGACTGACAGTCAGGCATGCCCCGGTCATCGCCTCACTGCCTTCACCTGACTCAGGATCTCGCGGCACCGGTCTCGTCAGCCAGTGCAGCCTCCACCCGCCCACTTCTTCGGAGGTGTTCAGGAGGCCAGGTCATGAGATGCCCAAGCTCCCGGTCGTAAGGAGCCGTCAGTCCCGCGTGAGTGGACAACCCTCACAGGTCGCAGGGGCCTTGATCCCTGATACCACTCAACAACCGTGGCGGGATGAGTGAGGACGAAGTCGATAATCTCAGGAGAATGGCGATGCAACTGTGCGAAGCGTTCGAGCCACCACAACCATTGCTGGAATACCAGCAGGCGCCACTGCCCTACCCGGTCGAAGCACTCGGGGAACTGTTGGGCCCTGCGGTCGAACGACTGGCCGAGGTGATCGGCGTGCCCTGCGCCATGGCTGCACAGTCGGTGCTGGCCAGCGCTGCCCTGGTGAGCCAGGGCCATGCCAATGCCCAACTCGACGGTCGAACCTATCCGCTGTCCCTCTACCTACTGACGGTGGCGTCTTCGGGTGATCGTAAAAGCGCGGTGGATCACCTGGCCCTGAAAGCGGCGCGCGACTGGGAACGACAGCAGTGGACCCTGTATGCGGAAAAGCTCAAAGCCTATCGCGCAACCAGCAGCATCATGGCCAAACCCAAAACCGCAAAGAAACACGCGGAGACGGAAATCGGTGAGCTATCCGAGCCGGTACCGCCGAGACTGATCATTGCCGAGCCCACCATTGAGGCCCTAGTCAAAAGTCTGTGCCATGGCTTGCCCAGCATGGGCTTGTTCAATGATGAAGGTGGACAGTTCTTGGGCAGCAGCACCATGAGCAAAGAGAATCTGCTCAAGGCGATCACCACCTTGTCGACACTGTGGGATGGCAGCCCGATCGACCGGGCGCGCTCCATGGCTGGAGAAAGCCTGCGTGCCTATGACCGTCGCCTCAGCCTGCATCTGATGCTGCAGCCCTACCTGGCCAACCAGCTGTTTAAAGACCCGGTGATCAATGGTCAAGGCATCCTCGGCCGCTGCCTGATCAGTTGGCCCGAGCGCCTGGCCGGCCAGCGACTCTACAAGGCAATCGACCTGACCAGAGATGCCAAAATCCAGCGCTACCAACAACGGATCACCGCCCTGCTGCAAAAGCCCTGGTCGCTTCACAAGGATGGATCACTCAATCCCGTCACGCTGGAACTGACTCCCCGTGCCCGTCGTGCCTGGATCGATATTCACGACACCATCGAGTGCCAGTCTGGCGAGTTCGGCGAGCTGGCCGGCGTCCAGCCTGTCGCGGGCAAGGCCGCGGCGAATGTGCTGCGCATCGCGGGCGTGCTGGCCATGGTTGAAGAGGCCAGTCAGTTGGAGGAAGCACACATCCAGCGCGCCTCCACGTTGATGGATTACTACCTGGCCGAGATCCAGCGCTTGACCGAACAGGAGCCGGTAAATAGCCGACGCGAAGAGGCGGATCGGCTGTTGCGCTGGCTGGTGCAGAAAGGCTGGACTCACTTCACCGTCCGCGACGTCAATCGCAACGGCCCTCGCTTTGCCCGCAAGAGCGCTGACCATACCGCCTCTTTATTGGTCGTACTGATCACGCATCGCTGGCTGAGCAGCCACGACGGAAAAACCTTCGAGGTCCGCCATGTTTCGCCTCAATGACGCGGTGCGCCACTACCAGGCGCAACATCAATCGCAACCAGAATCGCGGCGTGTCGCCGCCTCTGTCGCCACCCTGTCGCCACGTGCCAGGCCAGAAACGACGCGGGTTGTCGCCACTGTCGCCGCTGTCGCCACACCACCCCTGGAGCCTACCCACATCGCCCTGCTGATTGAGCAGCTGCGCGAGGAAGGGGCACTGCTGCAACACCAGGAGAACGCCCTCCTGGTCCGCCCGACACACTGGCAGCAGGTGGACAGGCTCAGCCCTCACTGGAAAGCCCTACTGCTCTTTCTGCAAACAAACGAAAAGGGTGATGACGATGGCCTTGGTCGGCCGGCGTGAGGGTCGCAACTTTGGCTATGGCCGCCAGCTGAGCTACGCCGGCCCACAAGCGCTCAAGGATCTGTTTGCCGGTGGCCACTTCGCCACGGTCAAAGCGCATAGCGATCGCTGGCAAGCATTCGTGCGTTGGTGTCGGTCAGAGGACGGTCCTGGTTACAACGATGCGCGCCAGATCGGCCGACAGACGCTGCACGACTACGCCGCGTACCTGCGCCAGCAGATCCAGCAAGGTGGACTCTGCATCGCGACCGCGCAGAACCGCCTAAGCAGCGTCAACCGCACCCTCGCCGCGCTGCGCGGTGATCAGGACGTGAGGATCGCCAGTCCGAGCCAGGCGTTGGGACAGCACCGCTCGAGCGTACGCACCCGCGCGCCCGATGGCCAAGACCATCAACAGGTGCGGCGAGTACTCGAGGCACTTGGCGAACAGCACCACGAGCGGGTGGCCGCGATTGTCCTGTTGGCCCGAGCAACCGGCATGCGCCTGCGCGAAGCGATCCTGGCTGACCTACCACGACTTTACCGCGAAGCCGAACGCTTAGGCCGCATCAACATCCAGGACGGCACCAAAGGCGGTCGCTCAGGGGCTTCCGCGCCGCGCTGGATCGTGGCCAATGAAGAGGTGAAAGCGGCGCTGCAGTTGGCTCGTCATGCGTCGCCGCCCGGCAGCCGCAACTTGCTGGCCCGCGACGAAAGCTACGCCGTATTCCTGCAACAGACCGTGCTCCCCGCCCGCGAAGTGCTGCATGAACACGGGCTGAAGGGTTTTCATGAACTGCGTGCAGCCTACGCCTGCGAGCGCTACGAGCAACTCACCGGGCACGCTGCACCGGTCAATGGTGGACAGTGCTATCGCATTGACCGTGAACTGGATCGACAGGCGCGCCAACAAATCAGCCTTGAGCTGGGGCATAACCGGATCGATGTGGTGTCGGCGTACATTGGAGGTCGAGCGTGAGCAAGCCCTTCGATATGGCGCTGTTCCTGAGCGGCGTACTGACCGGCTCGAAGGTCACGCAGCAACGCCACCTACGGCAAGCCCGAGCCATGCAAGCGGCCATTCAACAGCGATGGCAGCGAGACAATCCCTGGACCTGGCAGCTCAAGCATGTGCGCTGGTTTCTCACTCAGCACCTAAAAGAACACTCCGATACCACCCGGTATTACTACCGACTCACCGCTCTGCTGGTCTGGAAGCGATTAGGGAATGACCGAGAAATGATGATCTAACGCTCGAATCGTGGGTAGGCAGCCCACCAGTCTCACTTGTCCGCCTTCATCTATCTCAGCGCTGACATCCTCTTGCTGAATGAACCTGTTCGAAGTACACCGCCGCAACGGCAAAAATCGGCCAATAGCGGTCGGTCGACGCACCTGCTTCAGTACTACATAAGCGTAGGCATCAGGAAGGTAGGTTTGGCAGACGCTTACGCCATGACCCCGGGCACCCCACTCTATTCATTAGAGACAGGTCGTGAGGGATAGCGCTATAGCACCACCTGAGTACCCAATTCGACCACCCGATTAGAGGGGATTTTGAAGAAGGCAGTAACGCTACTGGCATTGCGGAACATCGCCACAAAAATCAGGGCGCGCCAATAGGCCATGCTTGAACCTAACTTCGGAATCAGCGTTTCTCGCCCGAGGAAGAACGACGTATCCATCATGTTGATCTCCAGCCCAGCCTCACTTGCCAGGACCAATGCTGCAGGAATATCTGGTTCGTCCTTAAAACCATATTGCACGACCACTTGTGCGAAGTTGCTCGCCAGGCGACGAATCATTAGGCGGTCGTCAATAAGAACATAAGGAACATCAAGTACCTTCACGCTCAGGATAATGATCTGCTCATGCAGTGCTTTGTAATGCTTCAGACTGTGAATCATGGCATGCGGCACGGACTCTGGCTCTGCGGTCAGGAATACAGCCGTCCCAGGTACACGCTGAACGCCGCCTTCGACAATATTGGCGATGAAGGGCTGCAACTGCATCGCTTCGGCCGCCAAGCGTTCACTCAGCAGTTCTCGGCCACGTTTCCAGGTGGTCAGCAAGATGAAAATAGCCATGCCGAATACCAGTGGGAACCAACCACCGTCTGGAATTTTCACTGAGTTGGCCAGGAAAAATCCGAGATCAATGCAAATAAAGGGTAATGCCCCCAGAACGGCGCGCAACGGACTCCAATGCCACAATCGAATCGCTACAGCTATGGCCAGAAAATTGGTGATAAGCATGGTTCCGGTAACGGCAATGCCGTAGGCGGCAGCCAGGTTTGAGGACGAGCCGAACCCGACAACCAGAGCAATGATCGATGCGAGCAGCAGCCAATTTATGGCCGGCAAATAGATCTGGCCTATTTGCCGATCTGAGGTGTGCTGAATTTCCAGGCGGGGGGTGTAGCCGAGTTGCATCGCCTGCTGGGTGATGGAAAAGGCGCCGGAGATCACAGCCTGTGAAGCGATGATGGTTGCCACTGTCGCCAGAATCACCAGCGCATAGCGTCCCCATTCCGGGGCTAGCAGATAAAACGGGTTCTGTATTGTCGTCGGATCAGCAAGCAACAGAGCGCCCTGGCCAAAGTAATTGATCAGTAGTGCTGGCAGAACATACCCAATCCAGGCGTATTGAATAGGTTTGGCACCGAAGTGCCCCATGTCGGCATACAAAGCTTCGGCACCGGTAATGCATAGAACCACTGCACCCAAGGCGAGAAAGCCAAGGATGGAGTTCCCAAGTAGAAAGTGCATGGCATGCAGCGGGTTGATGGCCGCGAGTACTGACGGATTGCCAATAATGGCGGCAGCACCCAATACCGCCAGAACGGCAAACCAGAGCAGCATCACCGGCCCAAACAGGGCCCCTACGCCGGCGCTGCCCTTGCGCTGAAAGGCGAACAGGCCAATCAAAATGGCCACGGTAATGGGGATGATGTAAGGCTTGAACGTGGGCGTGATGATTTCCAATCCCTCGACAGCCGAGAGCACTGAAATTGCTGGGGTAATGACCCCGTCCCCGTAAAACAGCGCCGCACCGAAAAGCCCGAGAGTAACCAGCAGTTTTTGCTGCCAGGAACGCTCCACACCTTTCTGCAAGGCCAGGGTCATTAGCGCGATGATGCCACCTTCGCCCTTGTTATTGGCCCGCATGATGAAGACCACATATTTCAGCGTGACCACAATGATCAGCGACCAAAAAAACAGGGACAAAACTCCCAGTACATTTTCCGGGGTAATGGCGACCGGATGGTGAGCACTACCGAATACTTCCTTGAGGGAGTAAAGCGGGCTGGTACCAATGTCGCCATAGACAATGCCTAGCGCAGCCAGCGTCAATGTGGCCAGACGTTTTTTGCCTTGTTCGTCTTGCATGCAAGTCCCCTCAAGGCTGGAAGCGGTAACCCACGCCTGTTTCTGTCAGAAAATATTTGGGTTGAGTCGGATCGTCTTCGAGCTTCTGGCGCAAGTGCCCGACATAAACGCGTAGGTAGTGACTGCTCTCGACATAGGCTGGCCCCCAGATTTCCCGCAGCAAACTGCGTTGGGTCAGGACCTTGCCGGGTTGCCCCAGCAGGGAAGAAAGCAGTTGATATTCAATCGGAGTGAGGTGAATCGTCTCGCCGTCACGGACCACCAGTCGGCGCGATAAATCCACGCTGATGGTGCCGAACTCGATAATCGGTGAAGCCGCTTCCGCACTTCGACTACGGCGTCGCAGCAGCGCGCGAACCCTTGCACGCAGCTCGCCAACACTGAAGGGCTTGGTCAGGTAGTCGTCGGCCCCGGCATCCAAGGCATCGATCTTGTCGTTTTCCTGCGATCGTGCAGACAGAATCAGTACCGGAACATCGGACCAACTACGTAGGTCCCGTATCAGGTCGATGCCGTCTCCATCCGGTAGACCTAGGTCGAGAATCAGCAGATCGGGCTTTCTCGTTCCCGCTTCGATCAGGCCGTGGCTCATCGTTTCAGCTTCAGCCACCTGGCAACCTTCTGCTTCCAGTGCCAGCCGAACGAAACGACGGATTTGCTTCTCGTCTTCAATAACCAGAACTTTGGCTGAGGTCGAGATCATGGCTGCTCTTCCTCAACAATCGGTGGTGTCCCTTTGGGCAGGGTAAAGCTGACGCTGGCTCCACCGCCTGGTCGATTGTCGGCGCTGATCCGTCCGCTATGCGCTTCCACAATGGCTTTGCAAATGGCCAACCCAAGCCCTGTCCCCGGTTTGTCAGATGCGCCTTCCCCTCGGACGAATATCTTGAATAGATCGTCGCTTTGTTTGCTCGAAAACCCTGGACCAAGGTCTTCGACACGGACCTCTATGTTGTCGTCATTCTGTATGGCCACCAATTCAATAGCACTACCTTGAGGCGAATACTTCGCAGCATTTTCAAGCAGGTTGCAGAGGACCCGTTCGATCAGGACTGCGTCATAGTTGAGCAGCGGCAACCCCTTTGGGAGGGTCACTTTGATGGGATGTTCAGTCAATGCGCTGCCAAGCAATTTGATGCTGGCACCAATTACCTCTTCAAGCAGCTGCCACTCACGCCGCAAGGTGACTTCACCAGCATTCAGCCGGGCCATATCCAGAAGGTTGCTGACTAGACCCGCCAGGCGCGCGGCCTGCTCGTGCAAGGCCTGAGCAGTTTCCAAGGCCATCGCAGGCAACGCCGGCTGGATAAGCGATAACGAGTCAGCCAAGCCAACCATTGCGGTTAACGGCGTACGAAGATCGTGCGATAGCGCCGCGAGAATGGAGCCGCGTAGGCGCTCTGTCAGCATATTAACTTCAGTGGTTTGCGCTACTTCGACGTAATGCAGGCGTTCGACCGCGACTGCGATCAGGGACGCGAGGGTCTCTAATAGTGATAGGGCATTGCTTGAGAGTTTTGGCGAGCCTTCTGCGAATTTGACTGCAAGTACACCCCGAGTGCGCATCGACGACCGCAAGGGCAGATACAGCGGCGCATAGCCCATGCTGTTGAGTTCGTCGTTACGCACCAGTTGTCCACTCTCCAGCGCGACCTGGGCAAGGCGCATTTCAACCAGCGGAGATCCGGGCTTAGGCGAGTTGCTCAGCACTTCTTGTTCATTGGGCAGCAAGATGACTGACTGTGCATCGAATTGCGTCTTGATGAAGGACTGGCCAATGTCCACTACCTGTCCAACGGTGAGGGTTCCGGCCAGTTGGCGGGCCAGTTGATACAGCGCCTGCGTTTGTTTTTCGCGGAAGTGAGATTGTTGTGCCCTTTGTTTCAGTCCGGCGGCAAGCTGCGCGGTCGTCAATGCGGTCACCAGCATGACGCCAAACGTGACCAGATACTGGATGTTGCTGACTGCCAGAGAAAAACGTGGCGGTACGAAAAAGAAGTCAAAGAGTAAAACGCTGAGAACTGAGGCCAAAATGGCTTGATTGCGCCCTAGCTTTGCCGCCACCAGTTGCACGGTCAGCAGGAACAGCATCACGATATTGGCCAAGTCGAGATAAGAGAGCAGCGGTGTGGCTAAAAGTGTCATTGCGCTGCAGGCGAGGATGGTCAGTAAATACCCCTGTGGCGAGGTGAGTTTTTCCGACTTATTTCTCAACAACGACACTTTATTGGTCATATTGAGCGTCCTTTTACGATAAGCAACAGACTAGCCACAGCCGTGTAAAAACGCTGACTATTCTGGTGAGTCCGGCGTAGAAATGTCGTAAAGATTTCGGCAGGTATTGTGAGCGGTGAACCCGTTCTTCGAGCCAGGTGTACGCATCCAGACCAAGCGGTATCAGCGCGTGATCGATAGCGGCCCTTACCGTTTCGTGCGTCACCCCGGGTACATCGCCGCGCTGTTCCTGTTCTTCGGCATGGCCCTTGCGCTGGGTTCTTTCTGGGCACTGGTGGCCGGTGCGCTGGCGTCGGCGTTACTCATCTTGCGCACAGCATGGAAAGATCGGCTGTCGCGGTCCGAGCTTGCAGGGTATGGCGATTACACCCGTCGAGTACGCTGGAGATTGGTCCCCGACCTTTAGTGAAAGCCAGGGGTGGATAGTGGTTGCCGAGTTGTGGGAAGGAACACGCCAGGGCTGGAGCCCCTTCGCGGCTTCGTTCACTGGGCTGGCAAAAACAATGCTTTTGCTCGCCTGTTACGTTCATGATCAGATCGAGGAGAACAGCATGAAATCCCGGATCATTGGGCTGCGAGTGGCCGGCACCGTCTACGCACTGATGGCCTTGGCACAACTGGGGCGCATAATTATTCGCCCCGAGGTTCTCGTTAATGGGTATCCCATGCCCCTGAGGCCAAGCGTGCTCGCCTTCTTATTGCTCGCGTTTTTGAGCGTCTGGATGTGGTCGCTCACACTGTCGCGAGCAGGGTGAGGCTGATTCATCCTGGCCGAACCACCACACCCGAAGGCTGGCTCGTCTGGATGGACACTTGGTGCGTCGGCTTTCGCGGCTATACAGAAGCCAACGTTCATGACTCAACCGGTTGTGGAAAGCAGAAATCGGCTGAAAGCGGTCCTCCACGAATGGCTGTTTTTGGCCGATTTCGGCCCGTCGCCGCTAGTCACTTCAAGCAAAATCTTGTTAGCAAACGAACCAGGACGTTGGGTCAAATGCCTCCGCGTGCCGAGAGCAACGCAACCTCTGTGAAAGTAAAATCATATGCAGCGTCAATACTGGGCGCTAAACCGGGTATGACGCAAATTGAACCGCACTAGAACCTAGATCTTATAAGGCCTGCACCCTATGACTTCTGGTTTAACGTGTAAGACACGCCCAAGAAAAAGCCGCGTTTGATACGCGGCTTTTTTGTGCCTGAAACAATCATCCGCCACACCACCAATTCCCTGTAGGAGTGAGCCTGCTCGCGATAGCAGACTGTCAGTCGACTGAATCGCCAACTGACACACCGTCATCGCGAGCAGGCTCACTCCTACAGGGAATTGGTGGTGTGGCGGATGATTGTTTCAGGCACAAAAAAGCCGCGTATCAAACGCGGCTTTTTCTTGGGCGTGTCTTACACGTTAAACCAGAAGTCATAGGGT
>NZ_JBFULI010000092.1:0-12063 GCF_056400405.1 Pseudomonas sp. P5_B3
TGGGTATCGATGCCGGCATCGCTGAATTCGTTCTCGATTACGGCGATTCTCAGGCCGTGCTCGGCCTTGAGCAGGTGACGCAACAGGGTGGTCTTGCCGGCGCCGAGAAAGCCGCTGAGGATTGTTACGGGGATGGGAGAGGACAAACTGGATCTCCTTTTTCACACAGGAAAAAACAACACAAAACAAATGTGGGAGCGAGCTTGCTCGCGATGGCGGACTGTCAATCAACAGTGATGTTGAATGTTAAGCCGCTATCGCGAGCAAGCTCGCTCCCACATTTGTTTTGTGTTGTTTTTTCCTGTGTGAAAAAGGAGATCCAGTTTGTCCTCTCCCATCCCCGTAACAATCCTCAGCGGCTTTCTCGGCGCCGGCAAGACCACCCTGTTGCGTCACCTGCTCAAGGCCGAGCACGGCCTGAGAATCGCCGTAATCGAGAACGAATTCAGCGATGCCGGCATCGATACCCAGTTGTTGGGTGACGAGCCGGTGCAAGTGATGACGCTGTCCAATGGCTGCGTCTGCTGCACCATCCATACGGACCTGACCAAGGCGCTTTACTTGTTGCTGGAGCGTCTGGACCAGGGCGATATCGCCTTCGACCGGCTGGTGATCGAATGCACCGGCCTGGCCGACCCGGCGCCGGTGGCGCAAACCTTTTTCATCGACGAAGAGTTGCGCGAGCGCTATATCCTCGACGGCATCATCACCTTGGTCGATGCCGCCCACGCTGATCTGCATCTGACCCAGACCATCGCCCAGGCGCAGATCGGTTTCGCCGACCGCTTGTTGGTGAGCAAGCGTGATCTGGTGGACGAACCGACCTTCACCGCGTTGAGCGAGCGCCTGACCCGCATCAACCGGCGTGCGCCGATCCGCGTGGTTGACCATGGCAAGATCGACCTGGCCGAGTTGCTCGATGTGCGCGGCTTCAACCTCAACGCCGACCTCGGTGGCGGCGTGAGTTTGCGACCGGTCAGCCGGGCCCCGTCCATCGACCGCATTTCCAGCCTGGTGCTGCGCACTGAAAAACCGCTGGATATCGACAAGCTCAGCGAGTTCATGAACGAGTTGCTGGAGGAGCATGGCAAGCAATTGCTGCGCTACAAAGGCGTGTTGAATATCCTCGGCGAATCCCGTCGCATGGTGTTTCAGGGGGTGCTGAAGCTGTATGGTTTCGACTGGGATACCGAGTGGGCTGAAGACGACGTGCGTGAGAGCGTGATCGTGTTCATTGCCGATGACTTGCCGGAAGAAAAGATTCGCGAGGGGTTTGCGCGGGTGGCGGCTGATTAAATTCAGAAATTGCAGCGAGCCTTAAGCCGCCATCGCGAGCCTGCTCCGGGCGGCGTTCCGACGAAAGCGGTCTAACCTGCGGCACAATGTTGGCCCAGTGCCGATGCAGGGTTCAGCAACAAGTCTTCCAGATAATCCAGGTGCCGGTTGAGCACAATTTCTGCCTTCGCAGCATCCCATCGCTCCAGCGCATCCAGGATCTCCATGTGCGCCTGCCATACGCAATAATCCATCGACTGCAGCTCAAACTGCGCAAGCGCCAACGAAGTCAGCTGCACCAGGCTGTCTAGAAAGTGCGACAACGGTGCATTACCTGCCATTTCTGCCAATCGCAGGTGAAACTCTCCCGACAAACGGATCGCCCGGCCACGCTCAGTGCATTGACGCTCGCTATCGACCAGCTCCCGCAGGTGCTTCAAACCTTGAGCGCAGGGGCGCTGACAGGCCAGCCGCACGAGCATGATCTCGGCCAGACGCCGGGCATGCAGTGTCTGCCGGGTCTGCTCGACATCAAGCTCGGCGACGCGGGGACGATGGTTGACTCGTAAGATGATGATCTGCTGATGGGACAGTCGCGTCAGCACATCACGCATGTCGCTGCGCCGTGCACCGAACATCTGCGCCAGGCTTTCTTCCGTAAAGCGACTGGCCGAATGGATGCGCTGTTCGAAAATGGCGTCCAAGACCCGCGAATACAGATCACCCACCGAAGGGCGGACGGGCAGGGTAGCGAGCGTTTGTGGCGAGGCGTAGCTGTTCATGGCCAATCTCCAGTTCGAAGAGGTTTCAACTGCCGAGGTTGTCTTCCGGGATGTTCAGTTCGATGCCCATGCGCTGGCCCTCGCGCAAAATGTGCCGACGCATCTCGGCGCTGGCCTGGGCGCTGTTCTTGCTGCGGATCGCCCGCACCACCGCTTCGTTTTCTTCAAGGCGCTCTGCCAGATGCTCCGGGGAGTTGCGCAACACTTCGGCGCTTTGCTTGAGGGCATTGCTGGTTTGCTGGACCACGCTCTGGAAGATCGGGTTCGACGTCAGTGTGAACAGCTCTTCGTGGAACGCGATGTAGGCGCTTACGCCGGCTTCACTGTCGTTGGCCTCCAGGGCTTCGCGCATGTCCATCAAGGTCAGGCGCAGTTGCCCGACTTCCTTGCTGCTGATGGACTGCGCCACGAGGCCGACGATGAACGGTTCGAGGGTGTAACGCAGTTGCAGCACGTCTTCCAGGCTCGCTGCGGCCACCGCGCTTTCGTGGGACTGGCCATCGCTGAGACTGGCCTCGAGTACCACTACGCCTTTGCCCGGCATCGAGCGCACCAGGCCAAGGGTTTCCAGGACGATGACTGCCTCACGCAGGCTCGGGCGGCTGATACCCAGCTGTTCGGCCAGTTCACGTTGCCCCGGCAGCATTTCGCCGGAGCGCCACTGACCACGGGCCAGAGCGGCCCGAAGTTTTTCCACGACTGAAGTTACGACGGTTGACGAGGTAATCACTGTTCGCTCCATGAGCATCTAAAAGTGGTGAAAGTGTGCCGACCAAGGCGAGGCCGGCACACCGTTGATTCAGAATTCCTGCTGATGCGCCGGTGCGACCGGTTTACGCGGCTGGAAGGTATAACCCGCCTGGCCGGAAAGTACCTTGTTCGCCCGCTGCACATCGATGTCCTTTTCCCAGCGCGCGATGGCGACGGTCGCCACACAGTTACCGATCAGGTTGGTCAGCGCCCGGCCGATGCCCATGAACCAGTCCACGGCCAGCACCAGCACCAGACCCACCACCGGAATGGCCGGAATGGCTGTCAGGGTGGCCGCCAGGATCACCAGCGCCGAGCCCGGAATGCCGTGGGCACCTTTGGAGGTGATCAACGACACCAACAGAATCGTCAGCAGGTCGGTCATCGCCAGCGGCGTGCCGGTGGCATTGGCGATGAACACAATGGCCAGGGTCAGGTAGATCGAAAAACCGTCGAGGTTGAACGAGTAACCGGTAGGTATCACCAACCCGACCGTCGAACTGCCGATGCCCAGATGCTCAAGCTTGCGCATGATTTGTGGCAGCACGGCGTCGGACGAAGCGGTGCCCATGACGATCAACAGTTCTTCGCGCAGGTACTTGAGCAACGGCCACATCTTCAAGCCAGAGAGGCGCATCACCAGGCCGAGAATCAGGGCCACGAAGGCAGTACAGGTCAGGTAGAACAGGCCGACCAGGCTGCCCAGGTGTTGCAGCGAGTCCAGGCCATATTTGCTGGTGGTGAAGGCGATCGCGCCGAATACACCGATCGGTGCCAGGCGCACGATCATGCCCATGATGCGGAAAATCACGTGGCTGAGTTCATTGATCAGCCGGGAAATGCCCGACGCCGCCTCGCCCACCAGATTCAGCGCACTGCCGAACAGCACGGAGAACAGCAGGACCTGCAGGATGTTGTTATCGGCAAAGGCACCGATCACCGACGTCGGAATCAGGTCCATCAGGAACTGTGTGGTTGTGTGCATGTGCTGACCGCGCTGGGCAATGTCGCCCATATCGGCTGCGGAAAGCTGCTCCAGGTGAATGTTCGCACCGCTGCCGATACCGGTGCTGAAGGCGAATACCAGTCCGATCACCAGAGCGATGGTGGTCAGCACTTCAAAGTAGATCACCGATTTCAGACCGATTCGGCCGACCTTCTTCAGGTCGCCGGCACCGCTGATGCCACTGACCACTACGCAAAACACAATCAGGCCGATGAGCATTTTGATCAGCTTGATGAAACCGTCACCGAGTGGTTTGAGCTGAGCGGAGTATTCGGGAAGGGTCAGCCCGCAGACGATGCCGAGCACCAGTCCGAGAACCACTTGGAGGAAGATTGAACGCGAGCACCATCTGAGCATGGGAGGAATCCTGGTCGGTGTCCTGGCTGCCGTGCGCAGGGCGCATCGACTTCAGGACTTAATTATTGTGGTCTTACCGGTATGTCCAGTGCAGGCGCAGTCTAGGCGCTATTTTTGGGTGTTCGCAAGTAAAAATTAGAAAATTGGCATGACCGGTCTGACCAGTGGTGCTGGTCCTGTAGGAGCGAGCCTGCTCGCGATGGCTTCAATGACAATGCGTTGAACCAGCAAGCACGCGTTACCGTTGACGACCTTCGCGAGCAAGCTCGCTCCTACACAGGTGTTTCGCAGGCGAAAAAAAACCGGCCATCTCTGGCCGGTTTTTTTAACTGCGGTTTAGCGGGGCTGATTAAGCGCCGTACACCGGCAGTTTCTTGCAGATGGCCTTGACCTTCTCACGAACGGCGTCGATCACCGCTTCGTTGTTCAGGTCAGCCAGGATGTCGCAGATCCAGCCGGCCAATTCCTTGCACTCTGCTTCCTTGAAGCCGCGAGTGGTCACAGCCGGAGTACCGAAGCGCAGGCCGGAAGTGACGAACGGAGAGCGTGGGTCGTTTGGCACGGAGTTCTTGTTCACGGTGATGAACGCTTTGCCCAGAGCGGCGTCGGCGTCTTTACCGGAGATTTCCTGCTTGATCAGCGACAGCAGGAACAGGTGGTTCTGAGTACCGCCGGAAACCACGTCGAAGCCGCGTTCGATGAACACGCCGGCCATGGCCTGGGCGTTCTTCACCACTTGCTGCTGGTAAACCTTGAACTCAGGCTGCAGCGCTTCCTTGAAGCAGATCGCTTTAGCGGCGATCACGTGCTCCAGCGGGCCGCCCTGGGCGCCCGGGAATACGGCGGAGTTCAGTTTCTTCTCGATGTCGGCGTTGGCGCGAGCCAGGATCAGGCCGCCACGTGGACCGCGCAGGGTCTTGTGGGTGGTGGTGGTCACCACGTCAGCGAAAGGAACCGGGTTCGGGTAGACGCCAGCGGCGACCAGACCGGCCACGTGGGCCATGTCGACGAACAGGTAAGCGCCAACCTTGTCGGCGATTGCACGGAAGCGCGGGAAGTCGAGGATCTGCGAGTAGGCAGAGAAACCGGCCACGATCATTTTTGGCTTGTGCTCGACAGCCAGCCGCTCGACTTCGTCGTAGTCGATCAGGCCGTTGGCATCGATGCCGTACTGGATGGCGTTGTACAGCTTGCCGGAAGACGAAACGCTGGCACCGTGGGTCAGGTGACCACCGTGGGCCAGGCTCATGCCCAGGATGGTGTCGCCAGCAGACAGCAGGGCCAGGTAAACGGCGCTGTTGGCTTGCGAACCGGCGTGCGGCTGAACGTTGGCGTAGTCGGCACCGAACAGCTCTTTTGCTCGATCAATTGCAAGCTGCTCGACGATGTCGACGTACTCGCAACCGCCGTAGTAGCGCTTGCCCGGGTAACCTTCGGCGTACTTGTTGGTCAGTACCGAGCCTTGAGCTTCCATCACCGCTGGGCTGGTGTAGTTTTCCGAAGCGATCAGCTCGATGTGTTCTTCCTGGCGCTGAGCTTCTTGCTCCATGGCGGCAAAAAGGTCGGCGTCGTACTTGGCAATAGTCAAATCACGGCTGAACATGGCGGTCCTCAAGGATCGGGGGCGGAAAAGGGGGGCATTCTAACCCAATGGGTTTTAGATGGCATATGAAACGGCATCATGTCGCAGACAAGTGGTGTTCATGCGGGGATTAGCGGTGATCGTGCCGGCCCCATCGTCGGAACGCCGCCCGGAGCRAGCTYGCTCCGGGCGGCGTTCCGACGATGAGGCCAGTAGCCGCGCCGCAAATCTCAGTCGAACATGAACAGCGCATCATTGCTGAACTGCCCTTCGAACCGAGCCGCCGGCATCGGGCGACCGAACAGGTAACCCTGCACCTCGTCGCAACCGTGCTCCCTCAGGAAGTCCAGCTGCTCATGGGTTTCCACACCTTCGGCGATCACCGCCAGGTTCAGGCTGTGGGCCATGGCGATGATTGCCCGGGCGATCTGCGCATCCTGCTCACCCGACGGCAGGCCGTCGACGAAGGTGCGGTCGATCTTCAGTACGTCGATCGGGAACTGCTTGAGGTAGTTGAGCGATGAGTAACCGGTACCGAAATCGTCGACCGCAATGCTCAGGCCGAGGTTTTTCAGGCCATCGAGAATCTGCATCGCCTCGCTGACTTCGCGCATCAGGATACTTTCGGTCAGTTCCAGTTCCAGGCACGCCGGCGGCAGGCCGGTTTCCTTGAGGATGGTGGCGATTCGCGTGCCGAGCTGGCCATCGGAGAACTGCCGCGCCGAGATGTTCACCGACACCTTCGGCACCCGTACCCTGGCCTGATGCCAGGCCTTGAGTTGGCGGCAGGCTTCGCTGATCACCCAGTCGCCGACATCCACCACCAGCCCGAGCTCTTCGAGCACCGGAATGAAATCCCCCGGCGGCACCAGACCGCGGCGTGGATGGCGCCAGCGCAGTAGCGCCTCGGCACCGGTCAGGCGCTTGCCGTCACCGCTGAACTGCGGCTGGTAATACAGCACGAATTCGTTCTGTTCCAGGGCATGGCGCAAGTCGCTTTCCAGTTCCAGTCGCTCCAGGGCGCTGGCATTCATGTCCGCCTGATAGAACTGGAAGTTGTTCTTGCCGCGCTCCTTGGCGTGGTACATCGCCGTGTCGGCATTCTTCATCAGCTGGCTGAGTTCGTTGCCATCCTGCGGGCTCAGGGCGATGCCGATACTGGCCGTGACGAAGAATTCGCGGCCTTCGAGCACGAACGGTTTCACCAGGCTGGCGAGAATCTGCTCGGCCACATGAATCGCCCGGTTCAGGGCGATTTCACGGTTGGCTCGCGGTTGCAGGAGCAAGGTGAATTCATCACCGCCCATGCGCGCCACGGTATCGTCATCGTCGACGCAACCGAGCAGGCGCGTGGCCATTTCCTTGAGCATGCGGTCGCCGGCAGCGTGGCCGAGGGAGTCGTTGATCGGCTTGAAGCGATCGAGATCGAGGAACATCAGCACCACCCACGACTTCTGCCGTTCGGCCGATTGCAACGCCGTGTGCAGGCGATCCTGGAACAGCGATCGGTTGGGCAGGTGTGTCAGGGCGTCGTAGTAGGCGAGGCGGTGAATCCGCTGCTCGCTGGCCTTGCGCTCGCTGATGTCGCTGAAGAAACATACATAGCTGGCCAAGTCGCCTTCGTCATCGAGTACGGCGGTGATCCCGACCCAGGCCGGGTAGTGCTCGCCATTGCGACGCTTGAGCCAGACTTCGCCTTCCCAGGTGCTGTGCTGGCCCAATTGCTTGAGTACGTAACGCAGGTGGGATTCCTGTTGCTCGTCGACGGTCAGCATGTTCGGCAACTGGTCGAGGACCTGCTCCACGGCATAGCCGCTGACACGGCTGAAGGCCTCGTTGGCCTGGACGATGTAGCCGGCCGGGTCGGTGATCAGGATCGCCGAGGTCGAGTGTTCGAATACCGTGGCGGCCATGCGCAAGTCTTTTTCCGCCCGGCGTTGCTGGCTGATGTCGCGGCCGACGCCGAGCACGCCTTCGAACGTACCCTGTTCGTCCCAGACCAATACCAGGCGCAGTTCGATCGGGATCTTGCGCCCGTCGGCCCGCAGGCAATCGAACAGGAACAGTTGGGTTTGCACCTGGCTGCGCAGCAGCGCCAGTTGGTCCGGCTGATCCAGCGCTTTGCTGACCCGGTCCATCAGGTGGTAGATGCCAGTCAGTTGTTGCGGGTTGGCGATGGTCGATTGCCAGCCGTTCTGGAAAATCCACTCGGCGTCGTAACCCAGCACCGCTTGCACCGAAGGGCTGACGTAATTGAGGTTGAGGCGGCTGTCGGTGGAGAAAATCACATCGCTGATGCTTTCGGCGAGCATCCGGTAGCGCTGCTCGCTGTCGCGCAGGGATTCACTGGCTTCGATCTGGTCGGTGATGTCCTTGGCAACGCCGATGATCCGCGTGACCTGGTCCTCCTTGTCCCGGGCCAGTGCCTGCTCGCGAATCTCGAAGCGTCGCCACTGGCCGTCCCGATGGCGGAAGCGCAACTGGCACTGCATCAACTGGCGATAACCGGCCTGGCGCTGGACCTGGCGGGAGCGATGGTAATAGTCGGCGTCTTCGGGATGCAGGAGGATTTCCCAGAAGTATTCGCCCATCTGGTGCAGCTCGGTGCGGTTGTAACCCAGGGTCTGGCCCAGATGATGGTTGCTGTAGATCATGCGCTGGCTGATCACATCCTGCACATACAGGTGATCCGGTACGGTGCGCACCACGTCCGACCAAAATCCTTCGCGCTCCTGCAGTGACAGTTCGATGAGCTTGCGGCTGGTGATGTCGGTGATGCTCAGGATCACCGCGTTATAGTCGTCCTGGGTTTGCGGCAGGCGCAGCACCAGCCATAGATGCTGGTCGCGACCGCTGGCATCCTGCAGTTTGATTTCCAGCTCGAGCTGTTGCTGCTGGTTGAGCATCGCGTCGAGCACCTGGTTGCCGATGGCGGTGCCGTCCTGCGGATGGCCGTCGATCAGCAGTTTCCAGGCTTTGTCGGCGCTATCGACATTAAGCAATTGCAGCGCGACCTGGTTGACCGCGGTGATCCGCAGTTCCTTGAGCAATTGCCGGCGTTGTTCCGGGATCGCCAGCCACGCGTGCAGTTGCTCGCTGCCCTGCAGTTGTGCCTTGTCGAAAAAGACCTTGAGCCCGGACATGTCGAGGACACACAAAGCCACGCCGGTGCCTTCGAAAATGTCCTGATAACGCCGGCGGCCTTCACTCAATTGGCGCTGACGCCGGCGCATGTTCAGCAAGGCGATGAACGGCAGCATGGAAAACGCCAGGCCCAGCAGACATTTGCCGATGAACGCCGGCAGCAGCTCTTCCAGCACGCGCTGGCGGTCGAACAAGCCGCGCAGTTGCCAATCGCTGCTGCTCAGCGGCACCGTCAGCACGCTGTTGGCGACATCGTCCTCGGTCAGCGTGCCCGGATTGACCGAGGGCAGCGCATCGTCGCGGCTGATGACCTGATGATTGATGCGGTTCTCCACCAGCCACATTGGGCGGCGGCCGGCCTCGCTTTGCTTGGTCAAGGACGAAAAAAAGCTGGGGGGCAGGCGCAAGACCCAATAGCCTCGGGAACTGCCGCTGGCCTGATGCAGCAATAAATGCACCACGGAACCGTCGGAGGCGTTGCTGAAGTAGTGCGTCTGGGCGTGGCTGCGGCGTACCAGTTCAGCCAGGTAGTCGCTGTCATCGCTGTCCGGAGCGCTGTCACTGATGACTCTTCCCGAGGGGCTGAGCAATGCCAGGCTGCGCAGATCAGGCAGCGACTGTTGCAGCTTGCGCAGCAGCGCCTGCAGCTCATCGGCGTCATGCGGTTGCTCGACGATCGGCAGCAGGTTGAGGGCGATCTGCGCGTTGAGCGCCATGTTCAGGCTGACCTGCGCGGCCAGATCGGCGGTGTAGTCGATGGTGTATTGACGCTGGTTTTTCTGGGTTTCGCGCAACTGATCGAGCAATTGCCAGAACAACAGGGCCAGCAGCAATAGTGCGAGTGTCGCCAAGGCGCCCTTCAAGGTCCCGCGCAGGGGGGAGCCGGGCGCTGTGGCCGGCTMACTGGAAGTCAGGGGCGGAGGGACATTGGACAAGCTGTAATCCTGCGGTTTGGCTGGACTGGCGCGACGTGCACTATAAGCCGGACGCCCGAAGGGCGGCTAGCATGCCTTGAGTTGTGGCGAAGTGCCAGCCCCTGCCCGTCGGCTGGACTGCCATCTGTCATTAAGGTAGCTTTGCCGGTTACGCGGGAGCGTTCCAGCTCCTAGACTCAGACTTTTTCAGCGTCGCCTCACGCAGGCGACGCGCACGGTCTGGCCGGGCATCGCCTGCGCTCCAATCATTCATCAGTCACTGACCCTAGGTTCTCCATGGCTCAATACGTATTCACCATGCATCGGCTGGGCAAAGTTGTTCCGCCGAAGCGGGAAATCCTGAAAAACATTTCTCTGTCTTTCTTCCCCGGCGCCAAGATCGGCGTGCTCGGCCTCAACGGTTCGGGTAAGTCCACGCTGCTGAAAATCATGGCCGGCGTCGACACCGAGTTCGAGGGCGAGGCCCGCCCAATGCCGGAGCTGAACATTGGCTACCTGCCGCAGGAACCACAACTGGATCCGACCAAGACCGTGCGTGAAGTGGTCGAGGAAGCGGTCAGCGTGATCAAGGACGCCCAGGCGCGCCTGGACGAGGTCTACGCGGCCTACGCCGATCCGGATGCCGACTTCGACAAACTGGCGGCTGAACAGGCCAAGCTCGAAGCGATCCTGCAAGCCAGCGACGGTCACAACCTGGAGCGCCAGCTGGAAGTCGCCGCCGACGCGTTGCGTCTGCCGGCCTGGGATGCCAGGGTCGAAGTTCTGTCCGGTGGTGAAAAGCGTCGTGTAGCCCTGTGCCGCCTGCTGCTGTCCGCCCCGGACATGCTGCTGCTCGACGAACCGACCAACCACCTGGACGCCGATTCCGTCGCCTGGCTTGAGCACTTCCTGCACGACTTCCCGGGTACCGTGGTAGCGATCACGCACGACCGTTACTTCCTGGACAACGTTGCCGGCTGGATTCTGGAACTGGACCGCGGCGCGGGCATTCCTTACGAGGGCAACTATTCGGGTTGGCTGGAAGCCAAGTCCGATCGTCTGGCTGCAGAATCCAAGCAGCAGTCGGCCCACGAAAAAGCCATGAAGGAAGAACTGGAGTGGGTGCGCAAAGGCGCCAAGGCCCGCCAGTCCAAATCCAAGGCCCGTCTGCAACGCTTCGAAGAAATGCAGTCGCAGGAATTCCAGAAGCGCAGCGAGACCAACGAGATCTACATCCCGGCCGGTCCGCGCCTGGGCGACAAGGTCATCGAATTCAAGAACGTCACCAAGGGCTACGGCGACCGCGTGCTGATCGACAACCTGTCGTTCTCCATGCCTAAAGGCGCCATCGTTGGTGTGATCGGCGGTAACGGTGCCGGTAAGTCGACCCTGTTCCGCATGCTGATGGGCAAGGAAACGCCGGATTCGGGCAGCATCGAAGTCGGTGAAACCGTGCAGCTTGCCTGTGTGGATCAGAGCCGCGAGGATCTGGACGGCAGCAAGACCGTGTTCCAGCAGATCTCCGACGGTTCCGACCAGATCCGCATCGGCAACTACGAGATCCCGTCGCGTACCTACGTCGGTCGCTTCAACTTCAAGGGCGGCGATCAGCAGAAGTTCGTCAAGGACCTGTCCGGTGGTGAGCGCGGTCGCTTGCACCTGGCCCTGACCCTGAAAGAGGGCGGCAACGTCCTGCTGCTCGACGAACCGTCCAACGACCTCGACGTCGAAACCCTGCGTTCCCTGGAAGAAGCCCTGCTGGACTTCCCGGGCGCCGCCATTGTGATCTCTCACGATCGGTGGTTCCTTGACCGCGTCGCGACGCACATCCTGGCGTACGAAGACGACTCGCAAGCGGTGTTCTTCGAAGGTAACTACAGCGAATACGAAGCCGATCGTAAAAAGCGTCTTGGCGAAGCAGCTGCCCAGCCGCATCGTGTACGGCACAAGAAACTGGCCTGATTTCGGGTTGGTTGCATAAGAGAGCGGAGCCTTCGGGCTCCGTTTTTTTGTGCGCCCAGCATGGGCGCAATCTTGCGGGTGAAAGTCCCGTCGTAAGCTGACCACAGCGAACGAAGTGAAGCGCAACTGCATGAGGGCGACCGAGTGTGGGGAGGAAGCGTGAATCGAAACCGCGAGCCGATGGACAAGAACCGGATATAAGGCGAAGCCGATCAGGGCGAGCGAGCAAAAGATCGCGAAGCTCTTGTGGTCAAGGATCAGGCTGCGTAAATCCGGCGGTTGTGCGGGGAA
>NZ_JBFULI010000093.1:0-14005 GCF_056400405.1 Pseudomonas sp. P5_B3
ATGTTATAATATGTTATAATAAGTCAGTGAGGCTTATTGGTGTTGGTCTAGTGTTATTGGCTGTTGTGTTATTTGTGGGGGGGTGAGTTTTAGAGTGTGCTCAATAATTACTGTCCAGTGTGTAATATGATGATGGTTGGTTCGTGTATTGGCGCAATGGGACGCGAGTATTGATCGCCTTCAATGGTTTGATGTCGGGTTATATATTTAAAGAAGTTGATTGATGTATTTGAAGAGGTAGTGGCAGTGTCAAGAAARACTTGTGCGGATAAGGCGTCGGGTGTCGCTGATGTCGAGCAACGTAAAATCGCAAAAAAACTTCCCGTCTGGCTACAGCGACTGAGAATCAACACGCTTAATCAAGCGATCCATTTGAAGATCGGACATAGCGATTCCTGGCCTGCCGTTCACCGGCAGGCTCAATGTTAATTTTGTTCAGGGTTGTGTTCGGGACACTTGGCGCTGCGCTGGGTAAAGTCATGACCGCTTGCCCGGCCTGGTGTGTTTCAGACGGATTACTGAATGGCCAGCAACTGGTCAGGGTGGGCACCAATTCAGACAAGGTGCAGGCGACAAGCTGAGACGTTCAGCTAACGTTCAATCGTTCGCCTCGCCAGTTGCGTTACACACTCTCCCCTGAGGTGACTGGCGGGGTGAACCCTTGGCGGCGTGGCCCCTTGTAGATGAGCCAGAGCATCTAGAACGGCGCTGCTATCAGTAAGATGATCATGGGGGCACCGCCCCGAGCAGGTCATGGGCATCCACCCAAAGCGATGCCCTTGCCTTCATTGCATGCGCCGCCCTCCGTGACGGGATGCGACAGGCGTAGTGGCATTTTGATTGCTTTTGAGCTATTTATCTCTATGGCCGGCATGGAGCCGGTTCAAGGAGATGAAATGGTCACTGATCGCGAAATTGCACTTGAGCAGGCCCTTGTAGCAATTATTGGAGAGGCTATCGCCAGCGGGCTCGATGTCAAAAGCCTGATGGACAACGCGGCAGCCGGCTTACTTGGAAGTGCTTCATACCGCTGGGTTGGGCATCCGCATGTGTCAAACGCCCTTCAGGTGATGATTGATGCTCATGCGCAGGCATTGGACACCATGCCCCCGCAGTAACGGCGATTTCAGGTCGCGACATGCTCGCAATGCCGGCGGACTCTTCGGCCGGCACCGCAGCGAGGGTGATCAGGAGCGTCGACGCAGTCTCGCGCCATTGCTTGACCGGAAGCGACAGGTGGAGATTCCAGGTTTTGGTGTTCAGCTATGCTTTCAGCACTTTGTTCAAGAAATGGATTTCACTATGAGCAGCGTAAGAAAACCGACACAGCGAGAAATCTCCGATGCCTTGGAGCTTAGCGAAAGCGAGGTCGCGTTGTACGTTGCAGACGTAGAGGAAAAGGCCGATGGCTCGGGGCACTGGATCTTTTTCAGCCTATTGACGCCTAACGACATACTGTTCTGGCTCAGGGTCGGTAACAACCTGAGGCTTGAAACAGATGCCATAAACCTCCTCTGGACAAAACAATCACCGAGTATCGCTCGGTAGGTTTGCGGGATCGCGTTTTAACTCCGCCAAGCTCCTCTGTAGGAGCAAGCTCGCTCCTACAATTTCCTTAACTGAACAGCATTACATCCATGACCCAGAGACTTAAAGCTCATTCAGGATTTATTGTCTGGATAAGGCAGTAACCGCGACTTCTTACTGAACGGAGGAGGTTGTCGCCTTTAGTAAACTTCTTGAATTTCGCTTGCAGTCTACTGAGGCACATGGGCAATCCTTTGTAATTATAAGGGTCCTTATTTAACTTCATAAGGATGTCCTCGTTGCTGATAACGCGTTCCTCGCTGCTTGTTAATAAGTCAAGCACTGCGCATTCCATGCGAGTTAAATTGATAGTCGTTAGATTGTTAGAAAGCAGGCGTTGGGGTTTGTTGAACACCCAGGTATGTAACTTTGGCATATTGATGCGATCAGGCACACACGTAGAACCGCGGTGGTCGATCCAGGCAGTAACCTCATCGATAGTATGTCCGAGGGCAATAGAGTCTTCGTCGTAAGGATTGAGCGGGGCGGGGGTAAGATCTTCTGACATCGCGCTTCCTCCATGCACGAGAAAAGCGTAGCACCCAGAGCTGCGCACACTCTAAGTAGTACGCGAAAAAACCCGCATGGGCGGGCTAGAGGGGGCGAACAAAAAAGGATGGGTCAATTGATCAGGGGATGTCAGTACATTGGATCGCGTGGTGAGGTCACTCCTGGTTGTACGGCAACAGCGCTTGTGATGTTCCATGCCGTTCGTGGCGGCAGACGGTGGTTAATACCAGTCGTGACTGAACTTTGGATTGATTGGTGGGATGCATTGCAGGGTGGCGAGATCCAGCAGCGTGAAGTGGCCATCCCTCCAGCCGGCAGTGTCGATGTGATACACGTTCCCGAGTACGGCAGGCTGACTCAGAGGCGTGTGGCCCACGATCACTGCCCGAACACCCTCCACGCCTGATTGGTTTTCTTCAGTGATCCGCTTGCGCGACCACAGGAGCATTGCGGCTATGTGATCCGCTTCGAATTCCGATCCGGATAGTGCAGAGATCATTTCTCCCCAGCTGCCCCGAGGTACATCGGCGTGCACGATGCCTATCAGGCCTTGCGCCGTCTCGATCTCGATCACCAGCGGCAAGTCCTGGAGAATGTTCGCGTAGCAGTCCTGCTCAATGCTGGAGAGCCCGTAGAACCAGGCTCCACCATTGATGAAGTGCATGTCGCATTGATCGCCGGTGCAGCCAGCGGCGTACGAATCGACGGTCATCTGCTCATGATTGCCGCGCACAGCATGAAACCACGGCTTGCGTAAAAGCCATTCATCGACGTCCAGAGATTCAGGGCCTCGGTCAATCAGGTCTCCGACGCTGAACAGTCGGTCTACCGCCGGTTCGAAGCCGGCCTTGTCTAGCACAGACTGTAGTCGGGTGAAGTGTCCGTGAATATCGCCGACAGCGAAATCCCGACCCGCCGTGTTTGCGGCGAAGCGCTTCACGCGCGATACCTTGATCGTCTGGAGCATGCAAGGTCCTCCACTTGCCGTTCACCGGCAGGCTGGCAGGTCAATTATGAAACAAATAGAAGTAGGTGGGAGGGGCGGGGGATGCAGTTCGGCTAACGTTGATCGTTCACCCCGCCAGTTGCCGCCCAACTGCGGGGGCATGTACCCCCAAGATCCATCACTTTTTCGGCGATTTACTGCTGGAAGGAATATGCAGGTAAGACATCACGCTTTCGGTCAGCTCTGTCGCCAGCTTGACGGCCTCTTTATTGCGAGCCATCACACCCGCCACCAATCCTTCGATCAATGCGAGCACGGCGATGTTGGAGCTGGTCATGACCGGATGGTCGGCGGGGGCAAATAGCACGTGTTCAGCGATGCTGGTGAGGGGCGATGCAGGTGAGTCGGTGATTGCCAGCACCGAGGCGCCGCGCTCATTGGCAAAACGTGCGAGTTGCAGGGTGTCGAGGGAATAACGCGGCAGGGAGATCGCCAGCAATACATCCTGATCGGTGATTGCGGCCAGGCGGTAAGCGGCGTTTTCGTTGCCGCCTTCCATGCTGATGGCGGTGGCGTCCGCGCAGAAGGGCATCAGGGTCGAGGCGGCCAGACCGGCGAAGTAGACGCTGTTGCCAAAGCCGAGGATGTAGATTTTACGCGCCTCGGTCAGGCGGGTGACGAACGCTTCAAAGGCATCTTCATGGTTGTTGGTCGCCGCCGTGGCGAGGTTGCTGGTGGCGCTCCGGATTTGCTCATGCAGGCCAAATGCGCCACCCGGCCGATGTGCAAGTTCATTGCGAAGCTTGTCGACCGGCGACACCATCTGCTGCAAAGTCGCCACCAGCTCGGCCTTCATGCCGGTGTAGCCACCCAGGTTCAGAGCCTTGGCCAAACGATTGACCGCGGCTGGCGAGGTGGATGTTTCATGAGCCATTTCTTCGATGGTCAGCGTCGCGGCCCTTAGCGGGTGACGCAGGATAAAATCCGCCACTTTGCGCAGTGATGGCGGTAAATCGGTAACGATTTCCGTCAGTTTGCGCATCACCGGCGCGGCATAGACCGTGGTGTTTTTCGTGGGGGTCGGCATGTCCGGCTCTACAGTTCCTGAGGGTTGGAGAAGGGGCTGGGGCGGGTGCATAACCTGTGGGAGCRTGGCTTGCCCGCGAAGAACGATGACGCGCAATGCCTGAAAAAACCGCGGTGTTCGCTTCTTGGTGTGCAGTGCTGAACTTGGGGCGGTGAGCGGGCGGATGGACTATTTCAAACTCCCGGACAGAAATTGCTGGAGACGCCCGGACTGTGGATTGACCAGCACTTCACGCGGATTGCCGCGCTCTTCGACCCGCCCCTTGTGCAGAAACACCAGTTGATTGGAGACCTCGCGGGCAAAGCCCATTTCGTGGGTCACGACCACCATGGTGCGTCCTTCGAGGGCGAGATCCTGCATGACTTTAAGTACTTCGCCGACCAGCTCGGGGTCGAGTGCCGAAGTCGGTTCATCGAACAGCATCACTTCAGGTTCCATGGCCAGTGCGCGGGCAATCGCCACGCGCTGCTGTTCACCACCGGACATATGCGCCGGCCAGGCGTCCATGCGGTGCGCCACGCCGACTTTGTTCAGGTAGTGCTCGGCTTTTTCCCGGGCTTCCTTTTTGTTGATGCCCAGTACATGCACCGGCGCTTCCATGACGTTTTCCAGGGCACTCATGTGCGACCAGAGGTTGAAGTGCTGGAACACCATCGATAGCCGCGAACGCATGCGCTGCAGCTGCCTGGGTTCGGCAGCCTTGAGCCCGCCGAGTTTGTTGGTCACCAGCTTGAGCTGTTCGCCATTGAGCACGATGTTGCCGGCGTTGGGTTGCTCCAGCAGGTTGATGCAACGCAGGAAGGTGCTTTTACCGGAACCACTGGAGCCGATGATGCTGATGACGTCGCCGGCTTTCGCTTCCAGGGACACGCCCTTGAGCACTTCGTGGGCGCCGTAGCTTTTGTGAAGATCCTGAATTTCAAGTTTGTACATGGTTTCAACTCTCTGGAATCAGTCGCTGAGCAAACGGCCTTGGCGAATAGGGGTATTGCCGGCCACTTTGGCCAACCACAAACCGGGCTGGGCAAAGCGCAGGCGTTCGCGGGCATACAGGATGCCGTCAGTGCTGGCGTGCACCACGCTGTGTTGATCGGTCAGCGGATCAAGCACTTCGAAGAGCGGATCGCCGAGCTTGACGTGGGCGCCCAACGGTTGCAGATAACTCACCACCCCCGGATGCGGCGCATAGGCGTACTGCGCACCGGCGAACGGTGTCGCCTCACAACGGCTCGGCGRCGCTGCAGGCCAGTCACCGCTGATCAGGTCTTGCTCGGCGAGATAGCCGAGAATGGCCTGGGCACTGTCGACGCATTGCTCGCGCTCGGTGTCAGCCATGCCGCGCAATTCAATCGTGGTGGCCACGCACGCCAGCGGAATATTCGCTTCAGGAAAGCGCTCGGCCAGGTGCAGCCAGGGGATTGCGCAGGCTTCATCGAAGGCGTTGCCTCCCGCGGCTTCGGCCAGCAGGGCCACGCCAGCGCCGAGGCGGGCGGCCAATGAGTGCAAGCGTGACCAGTTTTGCGGCATGGCATACAGCAGCATGATCGACTCGAAGTCGCAGTGCAGGTCCAGCACCACATCGGCATCACAGGCATGCTGCAGCAACAGGCGCCGCAAGCCATCGAGTTCCGATGTCGGTGCCGGCATGTTGGTGAAGGCGTCGCTCATGGCGCGGCGGATCAGTGCGATGTTGGCATTGGCATCGTCGCCCAGTTGACCTTCCAGCATCGGCTCCACGGCTTCGGCGAGCTCCGGGAAGTCGCGATTGAAATTCTTCCCGCTGGAGAATTCAAAGCGCCCCTGATGGGTGGCCTGGAACATCTGTGCGATACCAATCGGATTGGCCATCGGCACCAGTTCGATCACCCCGGTCAGGCGACCTTGATCTTCCAGTTCTTGCAGACTGCGCTTGAGTTCGACGGCAACGCGCATTCCCGGCAGTTCGTCGGCATGCAGGGAAGCCTGGATGTAGGCCTTGCGTTGCCCGCTGCCAAAACGAAACAGCGACAACTTTCGTTCCGTGCCCGAGGCACTCCACGGCAAAAGGTATTGAATGTGCTTCATAACGCTCCTTAGTGCTTGCGCGGTGCCAGATAGGCCAGCCAACGGCGCTCAGCCAGCTTGAACAGACGAACCAGGATGAAGGTCAGGGCCAGGTAGATGAGGCCGGCAGTGATGAATGCCTCGAACGGCAGATAGAAGCGCGAACTGACGGTTCGCGCGGCTCCGGTGATATCCACCAGCGTGACGATGGACGCCAGACTGGTGGTCTGCAGCATCATCAGCACTTCGTTGCTGTACTGCGGCAGCGCCCGGCGCAAGGCCGACGGCAGGAGGATGCGGCGGTACAAGGTCAGGCGCGACATGCCCACTGCTTTGGCGGCTTCGATCTCGCCGTGGGCCGTGGCCTTCAAACTGCCGGCCAGGAGTTCCGCGCTATAGGCGCTGGTATTGATTGCGAAGGCCAGGCAGGCACAAAAGGTCGCGCTGGACAGGTAAGGCCAGAGCACGCTTTGACGTACCGCTTCGAACTGCGCCAACCCGTAATAGATCAGGAACAATTGCACCAGCATCGGGGTGCCGCGAATCACATAGGTGTAGAGCCAGGCCGGGAAGTTGATCAGTGGTGATCGGGATACGCGCATCAGCGCTATGGGAACCGCAAGCACCAGACCAACGGCCAGGGAAATCAGCAGCACTTTCAGGGTCACCAAAGCGCCGTTGAAATACAGCGGCAGGTTTTCCCATATCAGGTTGTAGTCGAGAATCATGGGGGGCTCCCAGTCACAGTTCGGCGGCTTTGATGCCGACCGAGTAGTGTTTTTCCAGATAGCGCAGCACCAGCAACGACACGCTGGTCAGCATCAAGTAGAGCGCGGCAACCGCGAGGAAAAACGTGAACGGCTCATGGGTGGCGTCCGCTGCGTTTTTGGCTTTGAACATCATGTCCTGCAAACCGATTACCGAGATCAGCGCGGTGGATTTGGTGAGCACCAACCAGTTATTGGTGAACCCGGGAATGGCGAAACGAATCATCTGCGGCACCAGAATCCGCCAGAACACCTGAGCGCCACTCATGCCGTAGGCCGCGCCAGCCTCACCCTGACCTTTAGGGATCGCCATGAAGGCACCACGAAAAGTCTCCGAGAGATAGGCACCAAAAATGAAGCCCATGGTGCAGACACCGGCGATGAAGGGATTGATGTCGATGTACCGGGTGTAACCGAGTGCGAGGGCAATGCGGTTCATCAGATCCTGGCCGCCGTAGAAGATCAGCAGGATCAACACCAGGTCAGGAATACCGCGAATCAGGGTTGTATAACCTTCGCCCAGCACCGCCAGCCATTTGAACGGCGACAAACGAAAGGCTGCGCCGATCAGTCCCAGGGAAATGGCCATGGTCATGGAGGTCAGGGCCAGATTAATGGTCAGCCAGGCGCCATCGAGAATGCTCGATCCGTAGCCGTGAAGCATGATGAAATTCCTCAAGCGAGCGCAGGGAGGCGCACGAGACAAGCCAAAAGCGGCGCCCGCAAGGGGCCGGCGCCAGGGTTTCGGATGAAGGCTTATTCGCCATAGATATCGAAGGCGAAGTATTTACCCATCACTTGCTGGTACTTGCCATTGGCGCGGATCGCGTCAATCGCTGCACTCAGGCGTGCGACGTTCGCGCTGTCGCCTTTACGCACCGCGATCCCGGCACCTCTGCCGAAGTATTTCGGGTCATTGATGTCCGGCCCTGTCAGCGCGAAACCCTTACCCAATGGTGTTTTGATAAAGCTCTCATCGGTGTTGACGATGTCTGCAAGCGTGGCGTCCAGGCGACCCGCCGCCAAATCGAGGAAGGCTTCATTTTGCGAGGAGTAGCGCACCACCAGGGCGCCGGCTTTCTCAAGCTGCTCGGTGGCGAAACGGTCATAGGTCGAGGAGCGTTGCACGCCCAGTTTCCTGCCTTTGAGATCGACCAGCGGGTCGTTGATCACGCTACCGGCCTTCATCGCGAACTTACCCGGCGTGTGGTAGTACTTTTTGCTGAAATCGACCGACTTCATACGGTCTTCAGTGATCGACATCGACGACAGCACGGCGTCGATCTTGCGCACTTTCAGCGACGGGATCATGCCGTCGAATTCCTGGATGACCCACTCGCATTTGACCTTCATCTCTTCGCACAGCGCGTTGCCAATGTCGTAGTCGAAACCACTGACGTTGCCCTCTGGCGTCTTGAAGGAGAAGGGCGGGTAGGCGGCTTCGATACCGATACGCAAGCTGTCGTCGTCGGCGTGTGCCAGCAAGCTTGCGACGCACAGTGCCAGAGCGCCTAGAAGTTCTGTCTTGTACATATTGTTGACTCCTTGGATGGGGCGTTGGGGTGATACGGAGTTGCCGTCCGGTCTGGCGAGGTGGACTGTCCTGACGATTTGCGAGGGTATAAATGACATAAAATAATTCACAAATCAACTTAATGAAAAAAAACATATCAGCGCAAGGAAACACACATGGCACTGGTGGACTGACCCCACCTGTGTCATCAATCCTTTGAACAAAAAAACGGGCGCCGAAAAGGCGCCCGTTTTTTCATTCCAGCATCAAGGTTTTTGCGCTGTCCTTAGCGTCGATCCAGCCAAACCGTTTGCGCATTACAGAATTCGCGCACCCCGAAATGCGAGAGCTCACGGCCAAAGCCACTTTTCTTCACACCACCAAAACTGACACGCGGATCGCTGGCGCTATAACCGTTGATGAACACGCCACCGGTTTCAAGTTCGTCGGCCATCTGTCGGGCGAGTTCGACATTGCGCGTGAAGATAGTGGCGGTGAGGCCGAACTCGCTGTCATTGGCCAGCTCCAGCGCATGGGCTGCGTCTCGGGCCGTGATGATTGAAGCCACTGGACCAAACAATTCCTGTTTGAATGATGTCATCTGATCGGTCACGTCGCCGAGTACCGTAGGCTCATAGTAATTGCCGGGGCCTTCAGCCTTCTTTCCACCCATCAGCAGCGTCGCGCCTTCCTCCAGTGTGTCGCGCACCTGTTGATCCAGTTCGTCGCGCAGATCGAAGCGAGCCATCGGGCCGATGTAGGTGGTGGTAGCCAGTGGATCACCGACGACCAGTTGTTGGGTGGCCTCGACGAACTTGCGGGTAAATTCCTCGACGATGCCTTGCTCGACAATCAGGCGCTTGGCGGCGGCGCAGACTTGCCCGGTGTTCTGATAGCGCCCGATCACCGCGGCTTTCACCGCCTCATCGAGGTCTGCGTCGTCGAGCACGATAAACGGGTCGGAGCCACCCAGTTCCAATACGCATTTCTTCAGTGCCGCTCCCGCCTGAGCACCGATGGCCATGCCGGCACGCACGCTACCGGTGAGGGTGACAGCCGCGATACGTGGATCGGCGATCGCCCTGGATACACCCTCTGGCGTGACATTGATGACCTCGAAAGTGCCTTCAGGAAAGTCCGCTTGCTGGAAGGCTTCCAGCAGCAGGTAGGCGCTGCCCATGACGTTTGGCGCGTGCTTGAGCACGTAGGTGTTGCCGGCGAGCAACGTAGGGACCGCGCCGCGCAGGACTTGCCAGATGGGGAAGTTCCACGGCATGACGGCGAGAATCGGGCCGAGCGGGCGATATTCAATGCATGCCTTGCCGCCTTCAACCAGGGTCGGTTCCGGGCTCAGCATGGCGGGACCGTGTTCGGCGTACCACTCGCAGAGCTGCGCACATTTTTCAATTTCACCGCGGGCCTGAGCAATCGGTTTGCCCATTTCCAGGGTGATCATGTTCGCCATGGCCTGCGCATTGTTGCGCAAGGCCTGGCCGAGGTTGATCAAAAGCTGCGCGCGCTGCTCAACCGGTTTGCGGCGCCAGGCGTGAAACCCGGAGGCGGCCCGCGTCAGCGCGGCCTGTAATGCCGAATCGGATTCGAAAGGGTACTGGCCGATCTGTTCGCCCGTGGTCGGGTTGATCGAAATGGCATGGGTGAGGCTGGATACGTGGGTCATGGCACCGTCCTGCGGGGTGGGGATGTGCTCAGGTTATGGGGGTATATGTTTTCTGGAAACTGAATAATACTGAGCATAACGTTCACGTTAGGAGAATGACTTGGACCTGGTTCAGCTCGAAATTTTCAAGGCTGTCGCCGAGCACGGCAGCATCAGCGTGGCCGCCCAGCATATCCACAGGGTGCCATCGAATCTCACGACCCGAATCAAGCAGCTTGAGCTGGACCTGGGTGTGGACCTGTTTATCCGCGAGAAGAGTCGCCTGCGTTTGTCGCCAGCCGGCTGGAGTTTTCTGGATTACGCTCGACGTATTCTCGACCTGGTTCAGGAGGCGCGCGCCACCGTGGCAGGCGAAGAACCCCAGGGAGCCTTCGCCCTGGGCTCGCTGGAAAGTACTGCAGCGGTACGTATTCCAGAGCTATTGGCCGCCTATAACCAGAAACACGCCAAGGTCGAACTGGACCTGTCCACCGGCCCCTCCGGGACCATGATCGATGGGGTGCTGTCAGGGCGGCTGGCCGCGGCATTTGTCGATGGTCCGGTGTTGCATCCGGCGCTGGAGGGTGTGCCGGCATTCGAAGAGGAAATGGTCCTGATCGCACCGCTCAACCATGAGCCGATTCATCAGGCCAAGGATGTGAATGGCGAAAACATCTATGCCTTTCGCTCCAACTGCTCCTATCGCCATCATTTCGAAAGCTGGTTCGCCAATGGTGCGGCGGTGCCCGGCAAGATTTTCGAAATGGAGTCCTATCACGGCATGCTGGCCTGCGTCAGTGCCGGTGCCGGCCTGGCGCTGATGCCTCGCAGCATGCTCGAAAGCATGCCCGGGTGCACGACGGTCAGCGTCTGGCCGTTGTCGGAGTCGTTCCGCTATCTGCGCACCTGGCTGGTGTGGCGCAGAGGGACGGTGTCGCAGAGCCTGACGATGTTTGTGCGCTTGCTAGAGGAGCGCGGGGTGGTGTTGGTCGAAAAATAGTGGAAAGTTAACGGTCTGCGCTGAAAAACCGGATAATGGCGGCCAAATCGTATAGCTCGTTATTCTGGTAAGCACGCATGGAAATCAAGGTCAACTTTCTCGACAACCTTCGACTTGAGGCCAAGTTCGACGACTTCACGGTGATTGCCGATCAACCCATTCGCTACAAGGGCGATGGTTCGGCACCGGGGCCGTTCGATTACTTCCTGGCTTCGTCGGCGTTGTGCGCGGCGTACTTCGTGAAGTTGTACTGCGAGACTCGCAATATCCCCACCGAAAATATCCGCCTGTCGCAGAACAACATTGTTGATCCGGAAAACCGTTACAACCAGATTTTCAAGATCCAGGTCGAATTGCCGGCGGACATCTCTGCCAAGGATCGCCAGGGGATCTTGCGCTCCATAGACCGTTGTACGGTAAAGAAGGTGGTGCAAACCGGGCCTGAGTTCGTGATTGAAGAGGTCGAAAACCTCGACGCCGATGCCCAGGCGTTGCTGATGCCGCATTCGACTGGCGAAGCGGGCACCTACATTGTGGGCAAGGACCTGCCGCTGGAACAAACCATCGCCAACATGTCGAGCATCCTGGCCGACTTGGGCATGAAGATTGAAATTGCTTCGTGGCGCAATATCGTCCCCAATGTGTGGTCGCTGCACATCCGCGATGCGCACTCACCAATGTGTTTTACCAACGGCAAGGGCGCAACCAAGGAAGGTGCGCTGGCATCGGCACTGGGCGAGTTTATCGAGCGGCTCAACTGCAACTTCTTCTACAACGATCAGTTCTGGGGCGAGGACATCGCCAACGCGGCGTTTGTGCATTACCCGGACGAGCGCTGGTTCAAGCCTGGCCCGAAGGACGAACTGCCGACTGAAATCCTCGACGAGTACTGCCTGAAGGTTTACGACCGGGATGGCGAGTTACGTGGCTCGCATCTGTACGACACCAACTCCGGCAACACCCAGCGTGGTATTTGTTCACTGCCGTTTGTGCGCCAGTCGGACAATGAGGTGGTGTACTTCCCGTCCAACCTGATCGAAAACCTGTTCCTGAGCAATGGCATGAGCGCCGGCAACACACTGGCCGAAGCCCAGGTGCAGTGCCTGTCGGAGATCTTCGAGCGCGCGGTCAAGCGTGAAATCCTCGAAGGTGAAATGGCCTTGCCGGATGTGCCGCAGCAAGTGCTGGCGAAATACCCGGGCATCCTGGCCGGTATCCAGGCCCTGGAAGAGCAGGGCTTCCCGGTGCTGGTGAAGGATGCATCGCTGGGCGGGGAGTTCCCGGTGATGTGCGTGACCTTGATGAACCCGCGTACTGGTGGCGTGTTCGCCTCGTTCGGCGCGCACCCAAGCCTGGAAGTGGCGCTGGAGCGCAGCCTGACGGAACTGCTGCAAGGTCGCAGTTTCGAAGGCCTGAACGATCTGCCTCAGCCGACCTTCGAAGGTCAGGCGGTGACTGAGCCGAACAACTTCGTCGAGCACTTTATCGATTCCAGCGGTGTGGTCTCGTGGCGCTTCTTCAGTGCCAAGCCGGATTTCGAATTCGTTGAGTGGGATTTCTCCGGTCAAGGCGAAAACTCCAATGTCGAAGAGGCCGCGACCTTGTTCGGCATTCTCGAAGACATGGGCAAAGAAGTGTACATGGCGGTCTATGAGCACATCGGCGCCAAGGCCTGCCGCATTCTGGTGCCGGATTACTCGGAAATTTATCCGGTAGAAGATTTGATCTGGGATAACACCAACAAAGCGCTGCAGTTCCGCGCCGACATCCTCAATCTGCACAACCTGAGCAAGGTCGGCCTGAGAACGCTGGCCAAGGGGCTGGAAAACAGCGAGCTGGATGATTACATCGACATCACCACCTTGATTGGCATCGAGTTCGACGACAACACGCCTTGGGGCAAGTTGACGATCCTGGAGCTGAGGCTGCTGATTTATCTCGCCTTGCAGAAGTTTGATCAGGCCAAGGATCTGGTGGAAGCCTTCTTGCAATACAACGACAACACCGTCGAGCGCGGTTTGTTTTATCAAGCCGTGAACGTCGTGCTGGAAATGCAGCTGGACGATGATCTGGAACTGAGCGACTACGAGGTCAACTTCCGTCGGATGTTCGGCAACGAGCGGATGGACGCGGCGATAGGGTCGGTGGATGGCAGCGTACGTTTCTACGGCCTGACGCCGACGAGCATGAAGCTGGAAGGGCTCGACARGCACCTTCGCCTGATCGACAGTTACAAGAAGCTGCACATGGCGCGGGCCAGGGTGGCGACTTTATTCAGCTGACAGCGATAACAAAAAAGCACCTTGGGTGCTTTTTTGTTTTTTGGCTATGGCACGGGCTGTGGCTGCCTGTGAGGAAGCTCTTCTATATAGAGGGAAGTTCTGGCTCTTCTATATAGGCGTCCTTTGGGGCGCTTTGCTGCATTTTGCAGGTTATTGATAGATAACCTGAATCAGTGCTTGACGGCAGATTACAGATGTCTATAATTCGCCCCACTTCCGGCGCAGTCGAAACGGAAAACTCCTTGGTAAACAATGAGTTACGAAGTTTTCGGCAGCGGGTTGCTTCAGGTCATCGAAGCCAAAAGGGAGTTGAAAAAGAGGTGTTGACAGCAGCGTGTAACGCTGTAGAATTCGCCTCCCGCTGACGAGAGATCTGAGGCGCAAGTGGTTGAAGTTGAAAAGGAAACTTGGAAAACTTCAGAAAATAATCACTTGACAGCAAATGAGGCTGCTGTAGAATGCGCGCCTCGGTTGAGACGAAAGCTCTTAACCAACCGCTCTTTAACAACTGAATCAAGCAATTCGTGTGGGTGCTTGTGGAGTCAGACTGCTAGTCAACAGATTATCAGCATCACAAGTTACTCCGCGAGAAATCAAAGATGTAACCAACGAT
>NZ_JBFULI010000094.1:0-9616 GCF_056400405.1 Pseudomonas sp. P5_B3
CATGTTGTTCTTCCACACCGATTCATAAATGAAGTTGTGGAAGTAGAAATACTCCAGATGCTTGAACTCGGTCTTGCAGGCCGAGAACAATTCCTCGCAAATCTTCACGTGGGCGTCCATCGAGCCGCCGATGTCGAACAGCAGCAACAGCTTGACGGTGTTACGCCGCTCCGGCCGCATCTGGATATTCAGCAGGCCGGCATCCTTGGCGGTGTGGTCGATGGTGCCATCGATGTCCAGCTCTTCCGCCGCGCCCTGACGGGCAAACTTGCGCAAGCGCCGCAAGGCAACCTTGATGTTGCGCGTGCCCAGCTCGACGGAATCGTCGAGGTTCTTGTACTCGCGCTGGTCCCAGACCTTGGCTGCCTTGCCCTGGCGCTTGCCGGCATCGCCGACCCGAATGCCTTCCGGATTGAAACCGCCGGAGCCGAATGGGCTGGTGCCACCGGTGCCGATCCACTTGTTGCCACCGGCGTGGCGTTCCTTCTGTTCCTCGAGGCGTTTCTTGAACTCTTCGATCAGCTTGTCGAGGCCGCCGAGGGACTGGATCGCCGCCCGCTCTTCATCGGTCAGTGAACGCTCGAATTCCTTGCGCAGCCAGTCTTCGGGGATCAGTGCCTGAAGATGATCGTCGAGCTTTTCCAGTCCATTGAAGTAGGCACTGAACGCCCGGTCGAACTTGTCGAAATGCTTTTCATCCTTCACCAGGATCGCCCTGGACAGGTAATAGAACTCGTCCATGTCGGCGAAGGTCACGCGCTGTTTCAGCGCGTTGATCAGGTCCAGCAGTTCACGCACCGAGACCGGCACCTTGGCTGCGCGCATTTCATTGAACAGGTTGAGCAGCATGGCATCAGCCTCTTAGCGGGTGCCGCGACGGCTCATGAACGCCAGACGTTCCAGCAATTGCACGTCCTGTTCGTTTTTCACCAGCGCGCCAGCCAGCGGCGGGATGGCCTTGGTCGGATCGCGCTCGCGCAGCACCGCTTCGCCGATGTTGTCGGCCATCAGCAGCTTCAGCCAGTCCACCAGCTCGGAGGTCGAAGGCTTCTTCTTCAGGCCCGGCACCTTGCGCACGTCGAAGAACACGTCCAGCGCTTCACTGACCAGGTCTTTCTTGATGTCCGGGTAGTGCACGTCGACGATCCGCTGCATTGTCACGCGGTCGGGGAAGGCGATGTAGTGGAAGAAGCAGCGACGCAGGAACGCATCCGGCAGCTCTTTTTCGTTGTTGGAGGTAATGATGATGATCGGGCGCTTCTTGGCCTTGATGGTCTCGTCGATCTCGTAAACGTAGAACTCCATCTTGTCGAGTTCTTGCAGCAGGTCGTTGGGGAATTCGATGTCGGCCTTGTCGATCTCGTCGATCAGCAGGATCACCCGCTCTTCGGATTCGAAGGCCTCCCAGAGCTTGCCCTTTTTCAGATAGTTGCGAACGTCGTGGACCTTTTCCGTGCCCAACTGCGAATCGCGCAGGCGGCTGACCGCGTCGTACTCATAGAGGCCCTGGTGAGCCTTGGTGGTGGATTTGATGTGCCAGGTGATCAGCTTGGCGCCAAAGGATTCGGCCAGTTGCTCGGCGAGCATGGTCTTGCCGGTGCCCGGTTCGCCCTTGACCAGCAACGGCCGCTCCAGGGTGATGGCGGCGTTGACCGCCAGCTTCAGGTCATCGGTGGCGACGTAGGCCTGGGTGCCTTCGAACTTCATCTGCTAATCCTCGAACGGTAACGCCGACCTGAACGAGGCAGGGCGGGGGCGCAATAAAATGGTCAGCCCCGACTATAACGCGGTGCCCGGTCGACTGTGAACGCAGACGGCTTATTCAGTCTCTGAATGGAGCGTCACATCTTGACTCAGTCTCGGCGCGTGGCCAGTATTGAGCTATCGCCATTTTGGCGATAGCTTGCCGGGCATGTCTACTAAATACCGATTTCGCGACACATACCGCATTCAATTGCGCGAGAAGGATCATCCGCCGCCTCATGTCCACCTGACCGGTGGCGGCCTGGACGTCATGCTCAGCTTGGAAACCGTCGAGGTGATGGCAGGCAGGGCTCCGCCCCTGATCATCAGGGAAGCACTGGATTGGGTCAGGGCCCATCAGGCGCAACTGCTCGAGGACTGGAAACGATGTTACCCATGAAACGACCACGACTGCTGGCCGTACAGGCACTACCGGAGTACTGCCTGGCGTTGACCTTTATTGACGGCCAGCAACTGACTGTCGACCTGAGCCGGGATTTGCTGGCCTTTCCAGGCTTGCAACCATTGCAGGGACGCGCTTTCGATGGTGCGGCTCTGAGTGATGATGGCTGGTGCGTCGAATGGTCTGAGCAAGACATCCAGATTGGTGCAGACACGTTGTACCTGGATGCGATCGCACAAAATGCCTCCGACGAAAATACCCGGATCTTCATCGATTGGCGTGCTCGCACCGGGCTGTCACTCACACAGGCCGCCGAGGCGTTGGGGGTCAGCACCCGCAGCATCAGTCGTTACAGCCGTGGCCGGGAAACGGTGCCCCGGTCTTTGGCATTGGCCTGCCTGGGCTGGGACTACTTGCAGTTGCAAGCGAACGCTCCACGGGCGGCCGAAGAAACAGGCCGCTACACCGTCACTCGTAAAACTTGACCGGCTTGCGGCTTGGGGGGGCTCGTAGCGGGCATTGAATGCCTGGTAGTTGCGCACCAGACAGGGCAAGGCGATGTGTAGTGTTATCAGCAGCACAATCAGGCCGATGAGGGGCCGCTGGGGCCAACTGTATCGACGTATCATGGTGGCAAATCTCTGACGATCCAAAGCCATTGACTGCAGTAATACGTGGACGTACGCCCCGACTGGACGCCTGCGGGCAAGAGGCTTACCTTGATGCCCTATTTCAATGCTGTCGTTAAGGACCCAGCCATGAGCCGCATTTTCGTTGACAACGCCCACTCCATCGGCAACACGCCGCTGGTGCAGATCAATCGCATTGCGCCGCGTGGTGTGACCATCCTGGCCAAGATCGAAGGGCGCAACCCCGGCTACTCGGTCAAGTGCCGGATCGGCGCGAACATGATCTGGGATGCCGAGGGCAGCGGCAAACTCAAGCCGGGCATGACCATCGTCGAACCCACCTCCGGCAATACCGGCATCGGCCTGGCCTTCGTGGCCGCCGCCCGTGGCTACAAGCTGATGTTGACCATGCCGTCGTCCATGAGCATCGAACGCCGCAAGGTGCTCAAGGCACTGGGTGCCGAACTGGTGTTGACCGAGCCGGCCAAAGGCATGAAGGGGGCCATCGAGAAAGCCGGTGAAATTGTTGCCGGCGACCCGTCGAAGTACTTCATGCCAGCGCAATTCGACAACCCGGCCAACCCGGCCATCCACGAAAAAACCACGGGTCCGGAAATCTGGAACGATACCGACGGCGCGGTCGATGTGCTGGTGGCAGGCGTCGGAACCGGTGGAACCATCACCGGAGTTTCACGATATATCAAGAATACCCAGGGCAAGCCGATACTCTCGGTGGCGGTGGAACCGGCGGTGTCACCGGTGATCACCCAGGCCCTGGCCGGTGAGGAAATCAAGCCGAGCCCGCACAAGATCCAGGGCATCGGTGCCGGTTTTGTGCCGAAGAACCTCGATTTGTCGATCGTCGATCGGGTGGAACTGGTCAGTGACGAAGAGTCCAAGGCCATGGCCTTGCGCTTGATGCAGGAAGAAGGAATTTTGTGCGGGATCTCTAGCGGCGCTGCCATGGCAGTGGCCGTTCGGCTGGCGGAGACCCCGGAAATGCAGGGCAAGACCATTGTCGTGATCCTGCCGGATTCCGGTGAGCGTTATCTGTCGAGCATGCTGTTCAGTGATCTGTTTACCGAGCAGGAGAATCAGCAGTAAACGCTAAACATTCGCGGATCGTGGCTGGCGGTGATGATTGAAGCGCTATCGCTGGCTGCGATCTATTGATCGGGTCCGGTTGATGATGGATTTGCATCAGCCAGCGTTCAGGCGCCTTATGTTAAGAAATGCTTTGTTGCATATTCATTAACATTGAATGTTAAAAAGTGCAGGTTTTTCACCGGGTCGGTAGTGTTTATCATGCTGGCAGCCATGTCGGGCAATGGACTTGGCGCAGTGTCGTTTATCTTCAAAGGAGTTGTTGATGACCTTATCGTTTGCCGCGAAGGCCTCGTTGTTGCTGCTGTTTCTCGGCAGCACCCTCTATGTGCATTTACGCGGCAAGGCGCGTCTGCCGGTGTTGCGCCAGTTCGTTAACCATTCGGCACTGTTCGCACCCTATAACGCCYTGATGTACCTGTTTTCCGGCGTGCCTTCGAAACCGTATCTGGATCGCAGCAAGTTCCCGGAACTGGATGTGCTCAGGGACAACTGGGAGGTGATTCGCGACGAAGCGATGCACTTGTTCGACGAGGGCTATATCCGTGCGGCGGCAAAGAACAACGACGCCGGTTTTGGTTCGTTCTTCAAGAAGGGCTGGAAGCGTTTCTACCTCAAGTGGTATGACAAACCGCTGCCTTCTGCCGAAACCTTGTGTCCGAGAACCGTGGAACTGGTCAGCAGCATTCCCAACGTCAAGGGCGCCATGTTTGCGCTGCTGCCGGGTGGCAGCCACCTCAACCCGCATCGCGATCCGTTTGCCGGCTCCCTGCGTTATCACCTGGGGCTGTCGACACCGAACTCCGACGATTGCCGCATCTTTGTCGACGGTCAGGTTTACGCCTGGCGCGATGGGGAAGACGTGATGTTCGACGAAACCTACGTGCACTGGGTCAAGAATGAAACGGAAAAGACCCGCGTCATCCTGTTCTGCGACATCGAACGTCCGCTGAGCAATCGCTTAATGACCCGCATCAATCGCAGTATCAGCGCATGGCTGGGCCGTGCAACTGCGCCGCAAAACCTCGATGACGAGCGTGTGGGCGGGATCAACAAGGCTTACGCCTGGAGCAAGAACTCCAGCGATAAATTCAGCGGTGTGGTCAAACAGTGGAAACGCCGTAATCCCAAGGCGTATCGCGTATTGCGGCCGATATTGGCGGTAGCGGTATCGGGATTGTTGGCCTATTGGTTGTTTGGCTGAAGTTGAAGCTGTCCTGCGGGTCAGGAAAAAGGATCGTCAACTGGCGATCTTTTTTTTGATTTGCGGGAACTTTCTCGCAGGTTTGTAGTACGATTCCTGACCGAAAATAACGTCAAGCCATGGATGATTTACACAGAGCCCGCCTCAGCCTGGACTGTGCCCTTGGTTTTTCCTGTCATTTAGGCTTTCGATCACTTTGTCAGCCCCCGCCTTCGCCCCCTGGAATTGGAGTTTTTTACATGGTGTTTGTATTCGAGATGTTCGAAACTTCACCTGAATCAGGCTGAAAGCCAAGCAGGTCGTACTCAAGATCTCATGCGAAAATGCCGTTCATGGCCAGGTGACAGCGTTGCTTGGGACATTGCGTGGGAATTCGGTTGTGCTGCGCTGACTCCTCGTACACGGCCTGATTAACAAGCGCTGAAAACGACTCGAATCCTTATCGTGTTGATTTTATTGAAGAAGTACTAATTGGTATTGCACCTGTCATATACAGGGAAGGAAATTTTGTGGGTATCTCTGAGTCCAGCGCTCTTCATTCTTGCGCCAGTACCACATTGAGTGATTGCCGTACTGAAAAAGTCGCAATACTGATGTGTTCCTACAATGGAGAATCGTTTTTAGCCGAGCAGCTGGAGTCATTTCAGCAGCAGTCTCATCGTGACTGGACTGTCTATGTCTCGGACGATGGCTCCCAAGACCGGACGCTGGACATCCTTCAAGCCACAACTACCCAATGGGAGGCGGGGCGTCTCCAGGTTTTCGATGGGCCTGGCCGAGGTTTCGTCGCAAATTTCCTTTCGCTCACTTGTCGGGCAGACATTCACGCTGACTACTATGCGTGGGCTGATCAGGACGATATCTGGAAGCATGAAAAGCTCGAGAAAGCGATAGCCTGGCTGAAGTCTATCCCGGAGAATGTGCCGGCCCTTTACTGCGGTCGCACCGAGCTGATTAGTGAGACAGGTTTACCTTTTGGCTTCTCACCCAAGTTTGCTCTTGCGCCGCATTTTTCCAATGCGCTCGTGCAAAATATCGGGGGCGGCAACACCATGGTGTTTAACCACGCCACGCGCGCGTTGCTGCAAGAAGCAGGTGACAAACTGAATGTGCCTTCTCATGACTGGTGGGCGTATCAGTTGATTTCCGGGGTCGGTGGGGCTGTCCACTACGATCCTGTACCAACGGTACTGTACCGTCAGCACGATGAAAATGTCGTCGGAACCAACTCCAACTGGTGGGCGCGTATCAAACGCTTGCGCATGGCGTTTGGGGGACTTTTTTATGAGTGGAATACCTTGAACATCAAGGCTCTTGGAACCATGCGCCATCGGTTGACCCAGGAGCATCTGGTGAAGCTCGACCAATTCAAGGCAGCGCGCGARCAACCACTTTTTTCAAGGATTCTCGGGTTTAAACGAGCCGGTTTGTATCGACAGACCGTTTTTGGAAACCTGGGGTTGATCCTCGCAACTTTACTGAAAAAGATCTGAATCAATGACTATCTTAGTAACTGGCGGTGCAGGCTTCATCGGCGCGAACTTCGTATTGGACTGGCTGGCTCAATCCGATGAGACCGTGGTCAATCTGGACAAGCTGACCTATGCAGGCAATCTGGACAACCTCAGCAGCCTGGCGGGTAATGAACAGCATGTTTTTGTGCGTGGCGATATCGGTGATGGCGACTTGGTCGCTCGCTTGCTGGAAGAGCATCAACCTCGCGCGATTCTGAACTTCGCGGCCGAGTCGCACGTTGATCGCTCCATTCATGGCCCGGAAGACTTCATCGAGACCAACATCGTCGGTACTTTCCGCTTGCTGGAAGCCGTGCGCGCTTACTGGAAGGGTCTGGCGGCCGATGCGCAGCAATCGTTTCGCTTCCTGCACGTGTCTACCGACGAAGTCTATGGCTCGCTGGCCAAAGATGAAGCCGCATTCAGCGAAAGTCATCAGTACGAACCGAACAGCCCTTACTCGGCCAGCAAGGCCGCCAGTGATCACCTGGTTCGCGCGTATCATCACACTTATGGTCTGCCAGTACTGACGACCAACTGCTCGAACAACTACGGTCCGTATCACTTCCCGGAAAAACTCATTCCGCTGATGATCGTCAACGCACTGGCCGGCAAGGCACTGCCTGTCTACGGTGATGGTCAGCAGATTCGTGACTGGCTGTATGTCAAAGACCACTGCAGCGCCATTCGTCGCGTGCTGGAAGCCGGCACCGTGGGAGAGGTCTACAACGTGGGCGGCTGGAACGAAAAACCAAATCTGGACATCGTGCACACGGTCTGCGCCTTGCTCGACGAGATGCGTCCACGCGGCGACGGCCAGCCTTACAACGCTCAAATCACCTACGTGACCGATCGTCCCGGGCATGACCGCCGTTATGCCATCGACGCTCGCAAGCTCGAGCGCGAACTGGGCTGGAAACCGGCAGAGACCTTCGAAACCGGTATCCGCAAAACCGTGCAGTGGTACCTGGATAACCAGGACTGGGTCAGCAATATCCAGTCGGGTGCTTACCTTCAGTGGGTAGAGAAAAACTACGCCGGGCGTACTGCATGAAAATTCTATTGCTCGGTAAAAACGGTCAGGTCGGGTGGGAACTGCAACGCAGCCTTGCCCCGCTGGGCGAGTTGCTCGCACTGGACTCTCGCAGCCCGGATTACTGTGGCGATTTGAATGACCTTGCGGGGCTCGCTGCCACCGTACAGCGCTTTGCGCCTGACGTTATTGTCAATGCCGCGGCGTACACCGCTGTCGACAAGGCTGAAAGCGAATCGCAGCAGGCGCATCGGGTGAATGCCGAAGCGCCAGCAGTACTGGCCCGGGAAGCGTTGGCTCTGAATGCCTTGCTGGTGCATTACTCCACGGACTATGTATTCGCCGGCGACGGTGATACCCCATGGCAGGAAAGTGATCCGGTCGCACCGTTGAGTGTCTATGGCTCCAGCAAGCTGGCGGGCGAACAGGCGATTCAGGCCAGCGGCTGCTCGCATCTGATTTTCCGTACCAGTTGGGTGTACGCCGCGCGAGGGAACAACTTCGCCAAGACCATGCTGCGCTTGGCCCGTGAGCGCGACAGCTTGAATGTCATCGACGATCAGTTCGGTGCGCCAACCGGGGCGGAATTGTTGGCCGATGTCACTGCCCATGCTATCCGTAGCACCATCGCAACCCCGGAACTGGGTGGGCTCTACCATCTCGCAGCCTCTGGTGAAACCACCTGGTGTCGCTATGCTCGTTTCGTGCTTGAGCGAGCCGAGTTGGCAGGTGAAAACCTCAAGGTGTCGCCGGCCATGGTTGGAGCAATCGGCACAGAGGCTTACCCGACGCCAGCACAACGTCCAAACAATTCCCGTTTGAACACTCAAAAACTGCAAAAGGCCTTTGCGTTGAACTTGCCTCAATGGAAAGTCGGCGTGGCACGGATGCTTACAGAAATTCTAGAGAAATGAATATGTTTAATCGTAAAGGAATCATCCTGGCCGGCGGCTCGGGAACTCGACTGCACCCTGCAACATTGGCGATCTCCAAACAGTTGCTGCCGGTATACGACAAACCGATGATCTACTACCCGCTGAGCACCCTGATGCTGGCGGGTATCCGCGACATCCTGATCATTTCCACTCCTCAAGATACCCCGCGTTTCGAGCAACTGCTGGGTGATGGCGCTCGTTGGGGCTTGAACATTTCCTATGCAGTGCAGGCATCGCCGGATGGCTTGGCGCAGGCTTTCATTATTGGTGAAGACTTCATCGGTAATGATCCGGCGGCCTTGGTGCTGGGCGACAACATCTACCACGGCCATCATTTCAATGAGCTGCTGGCGAGTGCCATGGTGCGCCAGGACGGTGCCAGCGTTTTTGCCTACCACGTCAATGATCCAGAGCGCTATGGGGTTGTCGAGTTCGATGCTCAAGGCAAGGCCATCAGCCTGGAAGAGAAACCTCTCAAACCTAAATCGAACTACGCGGTCACCGGTCTGTATTTCTACGACAACCAGGTTGTCGAGATCGCAAAAAACATCAAACCGTCACCACGTGGCGAGCTGGAAATCACCGACCTCAACCGTGTCTACCTGGAGCAGGGCAACCTGTCGGTAGAAATCATGGGTCGCGGTTACGCCTGGCTGGACACTGGTACTCACGACTCCTTGCTGGAAGCGAGCCATTTCATCGCCACACTGGAACACCGTCAGGGCCTTAAAGTTGCCTGCCCCGAAGAGATCGCCTTCCGGCAGAAGTGGATCAACCCCGAGCAACTCGAAGCGCTCGCTGACCCATTGATGAAAAACGGCTATGGCCAATACCTGAAACGCCTCCTGCACGAGACGATTTACTGATGAAAGCTATACCACTGGCGATACCCGACGTCGTACTGTTTGAGCCCAAGGTTTTTGGCGATGAGCGTGGTTTTTTCTTCGAAAGTTTCAATGAGGCGCAGTTTTCTGAGGCCATTGGAAAAGAAGTTAAATTCGTTCAGGACAATCACTCCCGTTCGGTAAAGAACGTATTGCGTGGATTGCAT
>NZ_JBFULI010000095.1:0-9233 GCF_056400405.1 Pseudomonas sp. P5_B3
CCATGGGGTGATGCCTGCCATCGGCGCGCCGGTCGCTTACCGCCGCTGCAAAGTCGGCATGAGCGACGAGGACCCCATTGCCGGTGCGGTGATTGGCCCGACCGGCCAGGAGGTCACCGCTGTGTTTGCGCAGGCGCCCGGTGCCTTGCAATTGCTGCCCACCCAGGATTACGCCCCGGGTTGGCTGCGGCTGATCGACGAGCGAGGCGGGCCGGCCATGCCGCGCCAGCCGGAAAAAGACCCATACGAAGAGATTTATCTGCGGCGTGACCGTTGGTGGGGATTGCTGCGCGAAGAGTGGTTGGCGCCGAAGGATGGCAAGGCAATCACTTGGGAAATTTTTGCGGACAACATCCGGAGCGCAAAGGAGTTTCACCAGGACATCGCTGGGTCATACCACCCGCAAACCTACGTCTACTACGGCAACGACGACAAACACCCCAGCTTCGAATCCATCACCTGGGAAATGCGACGCGGGTCTCGCCTCAACGGCCCCCATGCCTCAAGCCCCGATGCCTTCACGGTGTCCAGCCTGCAGATGCATGAGGTGCGCGACGACGGACGCAGCCCGTTGTACGTCGGCGGGCAAGCCGAGGCCGTGCCACCCCTGCGCGGTGATCCCGACGCGCCGGTCAGAACCGTGCAGACCAGCTATTGGGAGCTGCACTGCCGCATGCAGGACGGCGCGGGCGACGGCACCGTTCCGGTGAGTTCTGGCCGTGCGCCGATCAGGCAGGCACGCAAGGATTCGATCCGCCAGCAAGTCCAGGCGCCCGGCTTCGACCATGAAGCGTCGTACACCAATCCGTTAACCCAGCAATTCACCCTCTATTCCCTTATCAAAATCGCAGCGAAAGCCAAGAGGCCGCTATGCGCCGGTTGACCGCTTTTTTGACAGGCCTGCTGTTGGGGGCGGTCGCCGGGTGCACCGCCTTCAAACAGCCCAGTGAACAGGAGAAACAAACCGTGCACGAACTGACCAACAACATGCGCACCTGGGCGTTGGGCCGTGGGCTGATCGATCTGCCGGCCAACTGGACGGGTGGCGGGGATGTGATGCTCTACTATGGACTGGGTGCCGATCACTCAACCGTTGAGGTTCGGGTGCTGGGGGACGGCGTGACGCAGGAGAGATTTGATGCGGCCTTGAATGAGCGGGCGCGTCGGATTTCGGCGGTTAAGAACTATAAGAATTCAGATGTGTCGATGCTGGTGTCGGCGAAAATGGCCTCACCCAGGGAAAAGTTGCTGCAGTACTACAAGCAAGCAACACGCCGCCAAACATTCGTTCATGAGTCTCATCTGCTGATCGATGACGTCTACGTCATGCTCAGAGCGGAGTCCTACAACGGCGATACGGTGCCCGTTGAAACCCGTCTGTTAAAGCTGTCGAAGGAAATCTTCAAAGTCACCCCCGAAAATGCCGGCGCGGGTTTTGCGCTTGGGCCGATTGTGATCCGCAGTCATCACGATCAGGAGATCGCGACATTCAATTTTCGGCCTCCTGCTTCGGATGTGTCGCTGGAGGTCTATGTCAACGCGCTTTCGCCAGGCGAAAGTGAGCCCTTGCTAATCCGCACCAAAGAAACATCCAGAATTTTTCTAGCTGACGATTACGACAACTTGCGAGGCGGTGCGACAAGCATTGCGAGTATGCGAGCCGAGGAGCTTTTAATTGGCTTCAGTGATGATACCCATCGCCAACTCCTTTTCCTTGCGGAGAACTACCGTAAAGCGCGCTCACTGAGTAGTCCCTTCATGAGTTTCAGTCTGACAGCGGGCGGTATTAAAAGCAGGCCAAAGAATCCTGATGTTGAAGTCGACCTCGTTCGTTGGACCCTGCCCGAATTCGCCAACAAAGGTTACGAGCTGCCGCTCTGGCAGCAACCTGCTTCACCAGACCCCGTCAATCCGTCCCTCACCGACTACGAAGCCATGGCCGTGTGGGACGCCATCCTCAAGTCCGTACGCATCCGCTACGGCGCAGTCGCGCCCAAGCCGGACCCTTGGGCGAACGACCGTGGCCCAACGGCCGAGGAGGCGGCCGAAAACAAACGCATCCTCGATGAGTTCATTGCCAGTTTTGAAAAGCGCAAACCGTTTCCAGGGGACAAAGATCAATGATTAGCACCCCCCGGTCTCATCTGCGCAGGCGGCGCCTGTTTTTCACATGCTTAACGCTTGCGTTGCTCACGGGGTGCACCGCCTTCAAACAGCCCASCGAACAGGAGAAACAAACCGTGCACGAAYTGACCAGCAACATGCGCACCTGGGCGCTGGGCCGWGGSCTGATCGATCTGCCSGCCAACTGGASKGGTGGCGGGGATGTGAWGCTSTACTACGGAYTGGGRGCYGATCACTCAASCGTTGAGGTYYKGRTSYTGGGGGASGGCGTGACGCAGGAGCGATTTGATGCGGCCTTGCAGGAGCGGGCGCGTCGGATCTCGGCGGTTAAGAACTATAAGAATTCAGATGTGTCGATGCTGGTGTCGGCGAAAATGGCCTCACCCAGGGAAAAGTTGCTGCAGTACTACAAGCAAGCAACACGCCGCCAAACATTCGTTCATGAGTCTCATCTGCTGATCGATGACGTCTACGTCATGCTCAGAGCTCAATCCTACGACGGCGATACGGATCCCGTTCAAGCCCAACTATTAAAGCTGTCGAAGGAAATCTTCAAAGTCACCCCCGAAAATGCCGGCGCGGGGTTTGCGCTTGGGCCGATTGTGATTCGTAGTCACCACGATCAGGAGATCGCGACATTCAATTTTCGGCCTCCTGCTTCGGATGTCTCGCTCGAGGTTTATGTCAACGCGTTATCGCCTAGCCAAACGAAAAGCATAAAGACCCGGACCGAGGAGGGCGCAAGGGTTTTCCTCGCGGGTGATTATGAAAACCTGCGCACGAAGAAGATCACCCTCGCGGGAATGCCGGCGGAAGAATCCCTGATCGGCTTGAGCGACGACACCCACCGTCAAATCCTCTTCGGGGCCGAGACCTATCGTGAAAACCCCGCCCTGAATCGTCCAAGCATGAATTTTCGTATGTCGGCGGGTGGGATAAAAAGAACTCCAATCAATCCTGACAAACCCAAGGACTTAGTTCGCTGGACCCTGCCCCAGTTCGCCAACAAAGGCTACGACCTGCCGCTCTGGCAACAACCTGCTTCACCAGACCCCGTCAACCCCTCCCTCACCGACTACGAAGCCATGGCCGTGTGGGACGCCATCCTCAAGTCCGTACGCATCCGCTACGGCGCAGTCGCGCCCAAACCGGACCCTTGGGCGAACGACCGTGGCCCAACGGCCGAGGAGGCTGCCGAAAACAAACGCATCCTCGATGAGTTCATCGCCAGCTTTGAAAAGCGCAAGCCATGACCATGGGCGTGGCGTTAGCGGGAGCAAAAAGGAACGCGTTCATGCCGTCTGTAGGCAATGAATTCTATAAATACGCTAGGAGCGATTCATGAAAACGGTCTGGAGTTACCTCATACGCTGGGGCCTGCCGCTACTGCGCCAGTTCAATCAGGCGCTACCGGTGCTGGTGCTGCTGGGCGTGGTGTTCTTGCTGATCGCCATCTGGTGGCTGGGGCCACAGTGGACCTGGCGTGAGCACCAGCCGCTGGCCGACTTGGCGATGCGCGTCTCGGCCAGTGTGGTGGTGATCGTAGCGCCGCTGCTGGTCTGGGCGTGGCGTGTGCGGGAGCGTTACCAGCGTTTGCAGGTCGAACGCCAACATGAGGTTGCCCTACAAGCCGACCCCTGCCTGCCTTATGTCGAAGCGCAGGAGCGGGCTCTGGATCGCAGCCTGGGCAACCTGCTGAACAATATGGAGCGCCGCCGTTCGCTCTATCAACTGCCGTGGTATCTGGTGCTGGGCGAGGAAAATGCCGGCAAGACCAGTCTGATCACACGCTCCAACCAGAGCTTTGCCTTGTCCCATGTGACCAAGGCCGGGGTCAGGGCTCATCAGGAGGAGCAACTGGCCTATCCGGTGGATTGGTGGATCGGTGACGAGGCGGTGTTGATCGATCCTCCGGGGGAATTTCTCAGCCACCCGGAGTCGGCGGCCAGTGATGAGGAGCAGTCGGGCGCGGAGGGCAAGGTCAAACCGGTACTGCCCACTGGCGCCCATGCGCGCCTCTGGTCGCACCTGCTCGACTGGCTGACGCGCAATCGCAGCCGTCGGGCCTTGAACGGCGTGGTGCTGGTGATCGATGTGCAGGCCTTGTTGGCGCAACGTCCCGAGCAGCGCAAGGCCCACGCCAACCTGCTGCGCACCCGGCTGTTTGAGCTGACGCGGCAATTGGGCACGCGCCTGCCGGTGTACGTGACGCTGAGCAAGTTCGACCTGCTGGAAGGTTTCGAAGAGTTCTTCGCCCGCTTGTCGCGCAGTGGGCGCGAAGACCTGTTGGGCTTCACCTTCAGCCTGGACGCGGTGGATGATTTTGATGCTTGGCTGGCGGAACTGACACGCCAATACCAGGCCTTTGTCGTCTGCCTGAGCGAGCAAGTTTTCGACGGCGCCAGGGAGTCGCGCACATTGATTGAGCGCGATCGCTTGCAGGCGCTGGCGCACCAGGTGGCGGGCCTGCGCCCGGCGCTGTTTGGCTTCTTGAGCGAAATGCTTGGCAGCGATCGTTTCACCACCCCGGCGTTGGTACGCGGGCTGTATTTCTCCTCGGTGCTTCAGAAGGGCACCCTGAGCAACGCTTTCGTCAAAGAAGCGGGGCAAGCCTATCAACTGCCGCCACCGCCACCCGAGGTCAAACCGGCCGGGGGCACGGCGATTTACTTTGCCCAGCAACTGTTCCAGCGAGTGATTTACCCCGAAGCGGGGCTGGCGGGCGACAACATCAAGGTGGCCCGCAGCAAACGGCGGCTGCTGATCGCAGGGTTCAGCGTCGCGTCCCTCGGGTGTTTAGTGACCATCGGCACCTGGCAGTTTTACTTCAACATCAACCGCGACAAAGCGGCCACCGTATTGGCCAAGAGCCAGGAGTTCAGTGAGCGGGACATCGACGCCAAGGTCGACACCACCGGCCGCAACTTGCTGGTGCCGCTGGACCAGATTCGCGATGCAGTGCTGGTCTACGGCGACTATCGCCAAGCGTGGCCGTTGTTGTCGGATATGGGGCTGTATCAGGGGAGGGCGATCGGCCCCACCGTGGATAAGGCGTACCTGAATCTGCTGTCCAAGCGCTTCCTGCCGGCGATTGCCAGCGGTGTGCTGGATGCGATCAACACCGCGCCTGCGGGCAGCAATCAGCAACTGGCGGCCTTGCGCGTCTACCGCATGCTTGAAGAGCGGCAAAACCGCCGCCCGGCCATCGTCGAAGAGTGGGTCGCCAAGCAGTGGCAGCGCGCCTATCCAGGCCAGGGCCAGTTGCAGGCCGATCTGATGGGCCACCTGGGCTACGCGCTGAAATACGCCGACGCCGATCTGCCGCACTACCGTGAACGTATTGCCCAGGTGCAACAGCAATTGCGCCAGTTGCCCATGGCCGAACGGGTCTACATGAGCCTGAAACAGGACGCTCTGGAGCGTTTGCATCGCCCGCTGGACCTGCGCAATGAGGTCGGCCCAGCGTTCGATATCGTCTACCGCCCGCTGAACACCGATCAAGAGGGCAGCGGCCTGCAGTTGCCACCGCTGCTTACCGCCAAGGGCTTCAAGGACTACTTCGAGCCCGGCACCGACGGCATCATCGAACTGGCCATGATCGACCAATGGGTGCTCGGCGAACGGCAGCGCCTGGACTACTCCGATGAAGACCGCAAAATTCTGACCCAGCGCATTCGCGCCCTGTACAGCGCCGACTATGTGGACAGCTGGCGGCGGGCACTGAATCAGTTCGCGGTCACCGATTTCGACGACCTCAGCCACGGTGTGGCCGTGTTGGAACAAGTCACCGGCCCGGCCGCACCGCTGCGGCGCCTACTGGAAACCTTGCGCGACAACAGCGTGATTTACCCGGCCGTGCCTTTGGCCGAAGGACAAGCACCGCTGGCGCTGGACAAGGTATCGGACGGCCAACAGCAGGCCGCTGGTATTCGGCGCGCGTTCTCCAGCCTGGCCGAACTGATCACCGCCCAAGGCGAGCAACCGTCCTATTACGAAGAAACCCTGCGCTCGGTCAGCGCCGTCTACGACTATGCCAAGGCCGTGCACGACAATCCCGACCCCGGTAAAGCAGCCCTTAAAACCGTGCTCAATCGCTTCTCCCTGGGCGGTGCCGACCCGATCGCCAACCTGCAACGCGTCGCCGTGGGCCTGCCCGAACCGCTGAACCAACAGGTCAAAAAGCTCGCCGACCAGACCTCGCAGGTGCTGGTAATTGCCGCCCTGCGTGAGTTGGAGAAACGCTGGGACAGTGAAATCTACAGTTTCTACCGCGACCGCCTGGCAGGCCGCTATCCGTTCAAGGCCAGCGGCGAGGACGCCTCGCTGGAGGACTTTGAAGCGTTCTTTGGCCCACAAGGGCGCCTGCAGCAGTTTCACGATCAATACCTGAACGTATTCCTCAAGGACAACCTCGATGCGCTGTACTCCGACAGCCTCGGCGGCTACCTGGTGCGCAGCGACGTGCTGGAACAGCTGAAAAAGGTCGAGCGCATCCGCGACACCTTCTTCAACCATCGCGGCCACTTGGCCGTGCAACTCACCATCGAACCCTTGGCCCTGAGCGCCACCCGCCTGAGCAGCATGCTCAGCGTTGATGGCCAACTCATCCCTTACCAGCATGGCGCGCCGCAACGCGCGGGACTGGTGTGGCCCAACAGCCTGGGCAACACCAATGGCAGCCAACTGACCCTGGTGCAAAGCACCGGCAACACCGCCAGCCTGAGCTATCGCGGGCCGTGGTCGTTGTTCCGGCTGCTTAGCCGCGGGCACCTCAATGGAAGAACCGACACCAGCGTGGACCTGACCTTTGCCGTTGCCGATGGGCTGATGCGTTATCGGATTGGGGCGGAGAAGGCTAACAACCCGATCACCCAGCGCAGCTTTGAAGGGTTTGTGTTGCCGAGGACGTTGCTGGAAGAGCGCGGCAGAAAAAAAGCTACTGACAGCGTCACTCAACGGTAAGGAGTTCCGCATGATGGATAAGATCGATCAAGTCCGCAGCTTGAACTATTCGACTCAGGCCCTGGAGCAACTGGAAGTGTGCCTGCCTTTGCTGGGCCAGAACCTTCCCGGTATTCGCACGGCCCACACGTTTGTTACGAAGCAACTGCGTGACAGCGTGAAATTCCTGCTGCCCAACTGTGCCGAGTTGATCGACATGAGCGAGCTGCGCCAAGCGCATGTCGACATGGCTCGCCTGCCGTATCCAGTGGTAGCCCTTGAAGCCCCCTGGGTCTGGCCGGACGGAGCCGGTGGTGACAAACACGGTGGCATCCGCTCATCCAAGCGTATCGCCCTGTGCTTGACCATGTCCCCGGAAGTAGCCAATTGGCTGCCGGATACCCGGGGTTTCCTACAGGAAGAGCACGGCGGGGTGATCGTTATCCCGCTGTACTGGGAGGATCGTACCGGGCTTTGGAAGTTGCCCATGGGCGGCGCCTTTGTGCCCCATGACAACGAAGTCAGTGACTACTCCCCTGGCGAGGCCGGCCTGACCAATCAGCTATTGATTGAACCCTACATCGCCGCCGGGTTGCCGCTAAGCAAACTGCGCCAGTTTCGCGTATCGCCGTTCCTGCTGCTGCCGGAGATTGCAGCAGAAGCGCTGGAACACTCTTGCGGAGCAGAAGTGGCCGCGAGAGTCCTGTCCGATACCCGCGATGAAGTCTCAATGCTGTTGCAGACAGGCGTGGTACTCAACTGCGCCAATGTCACCACAGCAGAGATCGCCGCACCGAAGTTGATCAATCGCAAGCGTCAGGGAAAAGGCAAGCCGCCGTTCTTCAGCTATCGGGTACTTCAGATCAGTGCCCCACGTGCAATCGGCACTTCAAGCGGCGGTGGGCAGCATGCGTCGCCGCGCGCGCATCTGCGGCGTGGGCACGTTCGACGGTTGGAGGAGCGGACTGTGTGGGTACGGCCGGCGATGGTTAATGCTGGGGCAGCGGCGGCGGTTGGGCAGGTGGAGAATAGAGTACTCCATCACACCCATGGTTTCCGGTGGCTAGGCGTGTGTTGTGGGGGAGAGCACTTTGCTTGGGAAGCAGCTCGAATAGTAGCTGCATGATGATCAATACCCAAGTCTGCGTTGCGAGCATGGGCTTAAGCTCATTCTGATTTCTCACTTAAATACCTGCCCCAATGCTCCATCATGACCCGACGCTATAGGCCGCCTCGGTCTTGTCCCTGATCGTATGAGCAAGGGCGGCTTCTGCCACCTCCCGCGGGTAGTCGGTTGTCTCCCTGGCCCAGCCCCGAAAAGTGGAGCGAAAGCCGTGCGCGGTGAGATCTGGACGCTCTAGCCGCCGCAGGAGTTGAAGCAAGGCCATGTTGGAGAGGTGAGTACCGGGTTTGTTTCCAGGGAAAAGGTATTCTGACTCGTTCGGTGCATCCTCGATCAGAGGACGAAGCAACTTGACGTCCTGCCTGCAGAGCGGAATGCGATACTCCTTCGGAACTTTCATGCGCTCGGCCGTAATCGTCCAGACCTGGGTGCCCAGATCAACTTCGGCCTCGCGGGCTCCAATGGTCTCGCTCGTACGAGTCGCCGTCAGGATCAACAGTTCGAACGCCTTGGCCGCTATGCCGTCCAGTGAGCGCAGGGTACGAACAAATTTGTTGGCCTCGTCATAGGGGAGGGCTGCGTGGTGTTTGACCTTCTGGATCTTGGGTTTGCGGGGTAGCAGATGGTCCAGGTGGCCCTTCCAGCGCGCCGGGTTCTCTCCGCTGCGGTGACTGCGAACCGTGGCCCAGTCCAGTACGGACTAGATGCGGCCACGCACGCGGGATGCGGTCTCGGGCTTTACCGTCCAGACGGGTTCAATCGCTTGCATGATCAGTCCCGTGTCGATGGCACTCACCGGCAGATGGCGTGGATTGGGTTCTCTGCTGCCTCTATGCTTTACATGGATGCTGGAGGTTTTCATGGTGGCAACCCGGGCGCTTCGATAAGGAAGAAGAATTTTCAGGCGGGGGGTTGACCACGTATTTTAATACTGTACTATTCGCCTCCCGCTAACGAGCAGCTTGATGTTGTTCTTGGCTTAAGTAGTTGATTTTGTTGAAAAATCAGAAACTTTTAAGGTTGCAAATTGAAAAGATGCGCTGTA